>NZ_JAUBRK010000002.1:79918-134270 GCF_036701825.1 Microcoleus sp. MOSTC5
TCGTATTGCAGCCAAAACCGCAAAATTTCAATAAATCAAGAATTATCCGCGTTAATCTACGTGCATCTGCGGTCAAAAATCAAATTTGTCCCGAACATCGTGCTAGCCACCGCAAAGTAAATAAAGATGCACCCTGATTAATAAACCCCAGCCAATTTTGGCCGGGGTTTTTTTTAGCTCAAAAGCTGCATTAACCAATTAGGCTAAATCGCCTCAAAAGATTGCACCTCAAGAACCGGGCCGATCATAGCAAAAGTCATCACATCCTTGCGGACTTCACCTTTAACACTGACTTTCAAACCAGCTTTTTTCAACTCAGAGGGAGCATCCTTAAGTTCGTAAGTTTCCCCATCTTCGCCAACCAAAGCCCAAGTACCGGGACCCAATCCTTTGCGTTCAATTACACCTTTGACAGTAATACTCATGCCGATCGCACCTCTGTTTTAATTGCTAAACGCGCCAGTCCGAAACACAGAAAAGCATTGACAATCAAAAATGTTTGTGATACCAAACCTGTGCCCAATCCCCAGACTGCGGGAGACACAAAAGCATTCACCGCTAAACTGCTGGCAAAACCGATCGAAATTGCGATCGCGATCCACTTCCACTGTTGATGTCCCAACAGCAAAGCAATCAAAATCCCAGGAATCAAAACGCTAGCAAAAATGGGATTCAGCATACTGCTGCCATTAATTGCGCCGCCGAGTTCGGGAATAGAACTGCCCATCACCCGCATCGGCCACTGCGGCAAGTCAAATACAAACAAGTTCCGCAGGAAAAAGAACCCAGAACTACCAGCCATCAAGCCGCCGGAAAAGCCCCAAGTCCACTGGAACGGAAAATAATTCCGCATAAAGAAAGCCAGCAGGTAAGAACCGAGCACCATTGCAATTTTAGGCAACAGGGCGACTGCACCGCCGTCAATCCAAAAGCGGGGGTTGAGATAGCCGTTATCGCGCAGCCAGCGGAAGAAATCGCGGAAGTTGATTTGTCCGCGCTGGGCTAGCTGAACTGCTGCGGCTGCGTCTAGGTGTCCTGAACCAAAATGGTTTAACGGATCTTCAGTGACAGTTCGCGAGGACTGCAAGAGTACGCTGCGAATTGCGTCTGGTTCTGTGATGCCGGAGGCCTTGACAAGGGCTGCAACGGCTGCAACGTGGGGAGAAGCCATGCTAGTGCCTTGGTAGCCTTCAAAGACTTCGGCGCCGGTTTCCGGGTCGATCGTACTTTGCAGGATCTTGCCCATTTCAGAACCGCCGGGGGCTGCAATGTCAACCCCTGCGCCGAAATTGGAGTAAGAGGCTTTTTCGTCGTCGGGGCCGAGGGCGGAAACGCCGATGACGTGGGGATAGCGGGCGGGATAGGAAGCGGAACTATCGCCGGAGTTGCCGGCGGCTGCGATGATGACAACGCCTTTAGAGTGGGCGTAGTCGATCGCCTCTTCCATTAACTGACTTTCGCCACCGCCGCCTAAACTCATGTTGATGACATCTGCGCCGTTGTCAGCAGCAAATTTAATTGCTTCGGCGATGTCGGAAACCGTGCCGCCACCGCTGCCGCTTAACACTTTCAGCGGCATTAAAGCTGCTTCGTAGGCGATGCCCGCAACGCCGTAATTGTTGTTAGTTGATTGGGCGACTGTACCGGCGACGTGAGTACCGTGGCCGTTGTCATCGTAGGCTTCGGCGCGATCGTTTACAAAGTCGTAGCCGGGTACAAATTTGGTTTCTTTTAAGTCAGCGACTGGAGTAATACCCGTGTCAATTATCGCTACTGTTGTGCCGCTGCCTTTAGTTTCGTTCCAGGCAGATTCTACATTGATGCTGCGGAGATTCCACTGCTTGGTATACATGGGGTCGTTGGGAATCTCGAAAGCGCTGTAGACGTAGTTCGGTTCAATGTATTCGGTATCTTTAGCCAAATTTGATTTTCTCAGGGCGTTTAGCAAAGTGCGATCGCCCTTAACTACATATACATTGTCGCCCGCTGAGAATTCGCTGTTGAGTTGCGGTGCGACTTGGTACTGTTGGGCGATCGCATTTACTTCTTTCGCAATCTCAGCAGCACCCAAATCTTCGCGGAAATCCAGCACAATCGAGTCGTAAGTGCCTTGAGTAGCAAGTCCTGGGAAATTAGAAATCGCCCAGCCGAGCCCGATTAAAAATAAGCACAGAAGGAAAAACTTTTTCATGGCCGATCGTCCGTTTAGGGAAGGCTTGTTCCCCACAATAACCCAATTTTCACTGCCAGCGCCAGTTTTCCTTGCTGCGACTTGTGGGGATCTCGCACGCGGGCGTTTGGTAGTTTTCGGCGGTGGCTGTTGCTAGATCAAAAATTGCTCTAATTTCTAGTTTAAATTGCAGAGCAAGTTTTAGGAGTTCAATTAATTGTATCATTAGAGAAGATGAGAAACAGAACCTGGACTATTTTCAACAAGGGTATTGCATGGAAAGAGGTTTAATGTGGCTGCCGCTGCTGGCAATGTTTATCGGGCTGGCTTGGGCTGGATGGAACGAGTATCAAAAGCTCGAAGCGTATCGCGTCTGGGCCGAACAATTCGCTAAAGCCAAGTACGATATTTATGCTGTACTCGGTCAAAAAGAAGACAGTTTAACTTGGGGAAAACCTACTCGCAGCGGGCCTGTGAATTTGCAAACTTTTTCTTTAAAAGACGTGCAGTCGCTGCGGTTGTTAGTCAACTCTCAGGCAGTTGATTTAGAGTCGCCGCCGAGTTCGGGAAGTCCAATCGCCCTCGAATTTTTGTTGAAAGATGCTGCTGCGGTGCAGGTTCCTTTTACAGAAATTCCTCTAGCGACTAAATGGGGAAAACACTTGCAGCAAGAATTGCAGCGCTTTAGGTAAAAGCAGTTTCCGGCGGGGCAGCGTATCAGATATGAACTCGGCTAGTTGAAGTTACAAAAGTCTGTAAAACTGGTAGTAGAAATAGAACTTACGCAACAAATCCTTTGAACTGCCATCTACAGGGGTAAAGTGCGCACGGATCACCCGGAGGACGTGAGTTCTGGCAGTAAGTAGTAGAAGTAGTGTCCTCGTGCCTAGCCCGCTAGTGTTCCGTGCGTACCTTACAGTTAAAGTTATTGACCGTAAGCATCCAGGATACAAGCCCCCGGATTCATCCGTGGAGAAAGAAAAAACCTGTATCCGATAAAGGAGCCCCCGAATTTATCTGTGGGGTCAATGCTTTAATCTAAAATTTAAAATCTAAAATCTAAAATCGATTGACCAGCGCGTCCTAAAACAGCTAAATTGCCAGCCCCCAAACCTGCGGAATGCAAACACAAGAATTTTTACAGCGCTATCAACAGGGAGAGCGCAACTTTGGTCACATAGACCTCAGCGGCGCTAGTTTAAGCGGTGTTAACCTGCGAGAAATAGACTTCACTGGTGCTAACTTGACCGGTGCTAATTTGAGCTGGTCTTTTTTGAGCAATGCCAAGTTGATAGGGGCTTGTTTGCGCCGCGCGGATCTCCGCAGTGCGGGGCTGGCTGGGGCGAATCTGAGCGGGGCAAATTTGAGCGGGGCAAATCTTGCTAAAGCGGATTTGCGCCTTGCTTGTTTGGAAGCAGCAGAGCTCAATTGGGCCACGTTGCCTGAAGCGGATTTGGGCGGTGCTAATCTTCAAGGAGTTAAATCAGACCAAATTAATTTGGCTGGGGCTAAACTTGACGGCGCGAAGTTGATGGCGGCGGAATTGATGGAGGCGAATCTCAACCACGCGAGTCTTGTTGGTGCTAATTTAACGGGTGCTAATTTGCGGGAAGCGCATTTGGTGGAAGCGAATTTGCGATCGGCAATTTTGAGGGGTGTAAATTTGATTGAAGCTGACCTCAACGGCGCTCAAATGCGATCGGCAAATCTGACGGGCGCTGACTTGCACCGAGCTGTGCTGGCGGGGGCGGATTTGACTGAGGCGGTGCTGGATAACGCTGATTTGAGTCGAGCTAATCTGGCAGGTTCTTATTTATTGAAAGCGAGTTTTAAGAAGGCGCTTTTGCTGCGAGCTAACCTGCAAGGAGTGTATTTGCTGCGGGCGGATTTGAGCGAAGCTAATTTGCGCAGTGCTGATTTGCGGAAAGCTGATTTGAGTGGCGCTTATTTGATGGATGCGATTTTGAGTGAGGCAGATTTAAGAGAAGCTTGTTTGATTGAGTGCCGTTTGATTCGGACTAATTTGGAGGGGGCGCAGCTTACGGGTTGCTGCATTCAAAATTGGCAAGTTCAAGATGTCGATCTGTCGAGAGTTGACTGCAACTATGTTTTTACTGAGTTTGATTATACTGCGAAAGTTGCGGCAAATCGCTTGCCAGTCAATCGCGATTTTGAGTCCGGGGAATTGGGGAGGCAGCATCAAGAGGACAGTTCTATTGTGAAGGTGTTTTTTGATGAATCTCCTAATTGGGAGGCTTTGGTTTTTACGCTGCGTCGGGTGGAGTTGGAAAGCCGCGAACTCAAATTGAACGTTCAATTTTTTGAGTCTGCTGGAGAACAAAATTTACTGCGGCTGAGCGCGAACCGTTTGGTGAACGGCAAGATTTTGGGCGATCGCATTTTGGAGCTTTATCCAGATATGTTGGAAAAGGTTTTAGCCAAGGGCGCTGAAATTTTGAGTTTGCTCGATTTGGCTGTTGCTAGTAACAGTGCGCAGCCGGAGCCGGGCCAAAAGGAAGTATTGCTCAGAAGACAGGAAATCTACCAGCGAATGGTGCGCCAAATTTCGTTTATTTTGATGTCTCAGACACCGGATAAATTCTCTGAAAGCGTGCAGAGGCTGTTGGATTATTTGAAGCAGCAAGGTATCCCGACAGAGCAGATTCAAAAGAAAGTCATCAGTCAGGCGATCGTGCAGCGGGCGAAGCAAGACCCGGTGTTTCGGGAACAGTTGCTCGCGTGGGAAAAAACGGCGTCCGATCGCGTTCGTTGTTCGATGATGGGGGAAGCGGTGCGGTATGCCATCACCCTTTTGATCGATTATTAACAGTTAATTGTTAACACTTGAAGCCGGCGACCTGCTAAAGCCGACACTTGCTCTTCTGCGTCGGAAACTGCAAGCGATCGTGCAGCGGGCGAAGCAAGACCCGGCTTTTCGGGAACAGTTGCTCACGTGGGAGAAAACGGCTTCGGATTGCGATCTTTGTTCGGTAATGGGGGAAGCGGTGCGGTTTGCGATCGGGCTTTTGTGGCGAATAGACATAGAAGTGAAAAGCCAGTCTAGGGAGGGCCGGATGCCTGCCTCGTAAGAATTGTTGGATTGGGCAGGTCGCAAATATAAAGGCTGCCTGTCACGAATGCTACTTATAGTCTGTCGCTACTTATAGTCTGTCGGATTATAGTTGTCATTGCTTAATCTTGCCTATCTATGGATATTACGGAGCACTTTGGTAAAAAAGTTAGACATTTCAGAAAGCTCAGAAATCTTTCCCAAGATCGGCTTGCAGAACTATCTGAATTACATCGCACCTATATTGGTTCAGTTGAACGAGGTGAAAGGAATATAACGCTGCTTAATGCAAGCAAAATAGCCAAGGCATTATCCGTCAGTCTAGCTGAACTGGTAACTGATGATGACTGAAAGAAGACTCGAGCAAATTTTAGCAGGATACCAAAAGTCATTTACCGAAAAAATTTATGCAGAAGAGAATGAAGAACACGATATTTTAATGGATGTGTTTGGTATTTCTCCAATAATAAAAAAAGAAAATAGGCAATATTGGGGACGTGAGTTAGGTATGTGTTGGCAAAGGTTAGTTACTGAAACGTGTAAAACATATTGCAGTAGCTTTAAGCCAGGATTGAAAGTTGAAAGCGATGAGCCGTGCGATCTGATTGTTGATGGGTACGCAATAGATACAAAATATCGTATTGGCTCAGGAGACTCGGGAACACTGAAGAAGTTAAAAAAGAATGGCCCACTACTTCGTACTTATAATTACGAACCCCTACTTTTAATACTTAGACAAGATAGTTTGCCCGCAGCTATTAGAGCGTGCCAAGAAGGGACTTGGAAAATTCACACAGGGGAGGATTCGTTTAAGTTTATACAAACAATAAGCGGGTTTGATTTAAAGTCATTTCTTATTGGAAAAGTGGGAGAATTCCCTGTATACCGCTGAAACTATCAAGGCGCTTGTTTATAATCTCTATGTAGTCAGGTACTATTTCAATACCAACATACCTAATGCCAAATTCTTGCGCCGCCAGCAATGTGGTTCCCGATCCTGCGAAAGGATCGATTAGAAGAGAATTTTCTAAACGCGGTACAAATATTTCGACAAGCTTTCTCATTAGAGCAATTGGTTTAACTGTGCAATGGACGTTAAACTCCTCGTTTTTCTCACGATGTATACCTTCTAAAATATTTGACTGAAAACCACCGAACTGATCTTTAGTATAAAATAGACCAGTACCATACTCCTGTAGAGTTTCCAAGTAATTATTGACCAGTGGTTTTTGAAGTACGCAGATTGCTTCCCATTCGTTCCTCAGGCAACTGTGCCAACCATCCCATTTTTCATAATTTTCATATCCTTTTTTCTCCAACTGTTGTTTGATATTGACACCTTTAGGGATACCACTCGATCTTTTATAAACAAGAATATCTCTCGCATAGAAACCAGCACTTTCAAGTGCTACTTGCACGTGAGCAACAGTTCGTGTACTGTTGAAAACTAAAACTGTCGCACCCGGTTTGCAGATACGAAAAAGCTGCTCACCCCAATCAAAGCACCACTTCTCATACTCCAGAATGTTGTTACGATTCCTTTGATACCATTTTTTGTTTCTGACTCCACCAGCTAAACCACTGCCATAAGGAATGTTTTTAACAAGGGTTTTATTTCCCTTGCCATTGACTCTTTCAATACGCCTTTGAATTTCTGAGTCATCCCATTTATGACCAATAAATTCATAATTGTAAGGTGGGTCAGTAATACATGCAGAAACATAATTTTCTGGCAATGCCTTCATCACTTCACGA
This sequence comes from Microcoleus sp. MOSTC5, assembly GCF_036701825.1. Taxonomy (NCBI): domain Bacteria; kingdom Bacillati; phylum Cyanobacteriota; class Cyanophyceae; order Oscillatoriales; family Microcoleaceae; genus Microcoleus; species Microcoleus sp. MOSTC5. The sequence continues at coordinate 86,914 of NZ_JAUBRK010000002.1, forward strand.
CAGTCGCCAATCAAAACTTCATTTGAGGGAGTTTTTTTCATTAGTCAGGCAGTTAATCAATATGATACTTATAGTATTCTTTTTGGAGCGGTCAACTAGAATGAAGCACTTCTGTCTGAAAAGACTCAGGCAGTTCTTCTAATTTTTATAAAATGACTGGCTGTGTCATGGTTTCTTCTCATCACAATTAATTTTCGGAAATGTCTAAAGGATTGTTTATGTTTACCAATCTTGGCTGCGCAGGTGGCGACCCGCTAAGGACCGCACTTGCTCGTCGGTGTCGGAGACTGCAAGCGATCGCAACAACGGTACAACTCCCGGATTTTCGGGATAATGTTCAATAATCGCTTCGAGTGCTGTAAACCTGGGATTGTAAGGAAAAGAACCGTTTTGATTGTCAACATCGCTCAAAGCTCGATCGCGCAAAAACTCAAACATTCCCGGCTCGTCTTTCCATCCCCGCATTAACTCTACCAGGGCGATCGCCCGCACCTGCGAATCTTCATCCTCTTGAGCTCTAATTTTCAGCCACTCGAAAGTTTGAGACTGATTTGTCGATCCCCGGGCTAACTTTTGCAAAGCGATTTGCCTGACAGCGGGACTCTCATCTCCCTGTGCTTTAGCCTCCAGCATCCTCCAAGTTTCAGCACCCGAAAGCCAGTTGCGAGCGACTTCCTGTACCGCAGCTTGCCGCATCAGCGCTTCCCCAGAATCAAGCTGAATTTTCAACCACGGCAAGGTTTCCGGCTCGTCTAGCCATCGCCGCGCTATTTCCCGCACCAGCACACTCAGCAAATGAGAATCTTGCTCCGACTCGACCAGGCTTTTGAGGAAAGGCAGCGTCTCGCCCCGGTGAGACCAGCGTCTTGCTATCTCTTCCACGGCAGTTTCTCGGACGTTCAGGTGTCTGTCTGACTCGGCGAGATTTTGCAACCAGGCAAAGACTTCGAGACTTGCTGACGGCAGTGCGGCGACAGCTTCCACTACTACTTGCCGCACAGTCCAATAATCGTCAGAGTCAGCAATTTTTTGCAGCAGGGGCAGGGTTTCTGGGTGGTCGGGCCAACCTGCGGCTATTTGTTGCAGGGCTATTTCGCGCAGTTCGCTGTCGCGATCGCTCAATGCTATATTTTTCAAAAAAGTTAGAGTTTCGGGGTTCAAGGGCCAGCCAGAGGCAATTGCTTGCACTGCTGACCGCCGGACGCTGGAACTCTCGTCGGACTCGGCGAGATTTTTGAGCAGCGGGTAAATGTCTGGTTCGCCGGGCCAGTGCGAGGCTAATTCTTCTAAGGCTGCTGTCCGCACTTCTTTGCTGCTGTCGGATTCGGCTAGGGTTTTCAGCAGCAGGCAAACGTCTGCCGCGGCGGGCCAGCCCGCTGCCAACTCCCGCACCGCTACTGTTCGCAGGATAGAACTTCCTGTCTGGGCAAGGTTTTGGAGCAGGGACGCCGTGCCTAAAACGCTGTGCCAACGTCTGGCTATTTCTTGCCACGCTGCGACTCGCACTCCCAAATTTTCGTCGTATTCGGCGGCGGTTCTCAGCAACATTAAGGTATCTGTGCGATCGGGCCAATTAGAGGCCAACTGTTCGAGTGCTGCGGTGCGGACTGCGGGACTTTGATCGAACTGAGCCAAGGTAGTCAGCAGCGGCAAGGTATCGCTGGTGTCTGCCCAACCACAAGCCATTTCTCGCACACAGGTCGATCGCACTGCCCAGCTTCGATCGGATTGGGCGAGGTTTTTGAGCATCAGGTAAATTTCTGGCTGGTCTGGCCAACCGCGGGCTATTGCTTTGACTGCTGTGGCCCGGACTTCGCCGCAGTCGCTGGAGTGAGCGAGTATTTTCAGCCAAGGCAGAGTTTGCGGGTCGTTTTTCCAAGTTTGGGCGATCGCGGCGATCGATCGATCGCGAATTTGATAAGTTTCCTGCCATTCTTGAGCGCTTTGATAAAGAATCAGGAAACCCGTGCCGTATTGCGATAACTTTTTTAAGGCCTTTAACAGTTTTTTTTCTGTTGTTTTTTTAACGCCATTTTTAACTTTTAACAGGCATTGCGCTGCTAAAAACAAATTAATAAATTTTTCTTCTTGACCGTTTTGAGCTGTCAAATATTCTATAATTTCGCTGGCTGTTTCTTTGTCGAGCTTGGCTGCAATTTCTCTCAGAACTTCGTGCAAAGATTCGTCCCGCCAGTGCTGGCAGAAAACTTGTGTGTTGAGTTCGCTCCAAGTCAGTAGACCGATTTTGAGTTGCGCGTGGATTAACTCTGCCACTGTCTGGGGATTATTTTCGGAAACAAGTTTTTTTAAGAACATACCGATATCCTGCCCATCGAGTTTGTTTGCATTAAAAATCCGAAACCAGATCCAGTATTAGTTTAGAGTTTCTTAAGCTTTCCTGGAGTAGGTCGCCGATCGACTCCATTTTATACCAAAACTACTTACTCGGTCGCATCCTAATGCAAAATCCGCCCCTACCCACAGGAATGTTAGGTATTGGCGGATGGCGATCGAAAAATTGAGCAGCGCAATCTAGCTAACAGCTACTTGGACGCGATCTGCTGCCACCCGAACCGTAAAAGTGGGAATTTTTACCGTTTCATCGTCCAAACACTGACCCGTAGCCAAGCTAAAATTCTGCTTGTAAATCGGAGAAGCAACTTTCAAAGTGCCGCTGCGATCGCCCACAAGTCCCCGCGACAACACAAAAGCTTTGCTAAACGGGTCGTAATTGCTAAGCGCATAAACTTCATCCCCGTTTCCCACTCGGAAAACTGCCACTTGTTCCCCTGCAACTAAAGCGCAAACTCCCGTATTCGGGGCGATCGCATCCAGAGAACACACATCTACCCAAGTAGTCACAGTATCCGAAACTTGTAATGATTGAACCATCTTCTTTTCCTATTAATTTACTTTAATCTCGTTCCTTGGCTAGGCCTCGGAACGTAGGGTTCGAGGTCTAGCCTCCGGGAATTCATTCCCAGGCACAGGCTGAAAGACCAAATCTTGCTCCCTCCCCTTAGCAAGGGGAGGGCTGGGGAGGGGTTATCTTGCCCCCTCCCCTGATTCAAGGGCAGGGCTGGGGAGGGGTTATTCCGAAACTCCAGCCAGAGCCTTTTCATATTCGTAAGCAGGCCGCGTTTGTCCCCGTTCCGCAACACGAACAATACTCGGATCTGGCAAATCGGAATTCACAAAATGCTGGAACCGCTGCACCTTTTGCGGGTCTTCAATCGTCGTTTTCCACTCGCATTGATAAGTATTCACTAAATGTTCCATCTGCCCTTCCAGCTCAGCACAAATGCCCAGAGAATCCTCAACAATCACCTGTTTTAAGTATTCAATTCCGCCCTCAAGCTTGTTGAACCAAGTAGCAGTGCGTTCCAATCTGTCTGCCGTGCGGATGTAGAAAACCAAGAATCTATCGATATACTTAATCAAAGTTTCCTTATCGATATCCGTCGCCAGCAAAACCGCGTGCTGCGGCTTAATTCCCCCGTTGCCGCACACGTACAAATTCCAACCATTCTCAGTAGCAATTATCCCAAAATCCTTGCTTTGAGCTTCCGCGCATTCGCGAGTGCAGCCAGAGACAGCAGATTTGAGCTTGTGGGGCGATCGCAAACCGCGATACCGCAATTCAACTTCGATCGCCAAACTCGTTGAATCCTGCACGCCAAAGCGGCACCAAGTGCTACCAACACAAGATTTTACAGTACGCAGAGCCTTACCGTAAGCGTGTCCCGACTCAAATCCCGCATCAATCAACCGACGCCAAATATGGGGCAATTGATCCACCCGAGCTCCAAACAAATCAATTCGTTGTCCGCCAGTAATTTTAGTATAAAGCCCAAACTCCTTAGCAACTTCTCCCAAAACAATCAACTTATCCGGCGTGATTTCTCCCCCCGGTATTCGGGGCACCACCGAATAAGTACCGTCTCGCTGAATGTTTGCCAAAAAGTAATCGTTCGTATCTTGCAAACCAACGTGAGGCTTCTCTAAAATATGGTCATTCCAAGTAGAAGCCAACATCGAACCAACAGCAGGCTTGCAAATTTCGCAACCCTTACCTTTGCCGTGTCTTTCAATCAATTCCTCAAAGGTTTTAATCTCTTGAGAACGCACCAAATGGTACAATTCTTGACGGGAATATTCAAAATGTTCGCAGAGATGATTTTTGACGGCGAACCCAGCTTTTTTCATCTCCGACTTGAAGATATCCGTCACCAAAGGCACGCAGCCGCCGCAGCCCGTACCAGCTTGAGTGCATTTTTTGACGCTGGCAACATCGGTTAAATTGCGATCGCGAATCGCTTCACAAATCTGCCCTTTACTGACATTATTGCAAGAACAAATTTGAGCCGAATCTGGCAAACTGTCCACACCCAAGCCCGTAGATGCTCCGCCCGATCGCGGTGGCATTAACAAATCTTCAGGATGTGGCGGCAGAGCAATTTCATTTTGCATGAATTGCAGCAAAGTGCCGTAAGCTGAGGCATCTCCTACGAGAATTCCGCCTAAAATCCGGCTGCCGTCTTGATTTAAAACTAATTTTTTGTAAATGCCTTGGAAAGTGTCAGCAACAACAATTTCTTTAGCATCTGCGGACTTAGCAAAAGCATCTCCAAAACTAGCAACATCCACTCCCAAAAGTTTGAGTTTAGTGGACATATCTGCACCTGTAAAATTGCTTGTGGGACGGGCATCTTGCCCGTCATCCGCTGCACGGCTCAAAATATCTGCCGCTACGCCAGCCATTGTATACCCAGGCGCAACTAAGCCGTAGATGCGATTTTGATAAAGCGCGCATTCTCCGATCGCATAAATGTCAGGATCGGAGGTTTGGCAGCTATCATTTATGACTATGCCACCGCGTTCTCCTACTTCTATACCGCAACTTCTGGCAATTTCGTCGCGGGGGCGAATGCCAGCCGAAAAGACAATCATATCTGTTGCTAATTCCGAACCGTCAGCAAATAGCATTTTAGTAACTCTGCCATCTTCGCTAACAATTTCTGTTGTAGATTTGCTAGTGTGAACCGAAACCCCCAACTCTTCTATTTTGCTGCGGAGAATCGCACCGCCAACCTCGTCAACTTGCACGGGCATCAGCCGTGATGCAAACTCAACAACGTGAGTTTTTAAGCCCATATTTTGGAGCGCGTTTGCACATTCTAGACCTAACAAACCGCCGCCAATTACTACACCAGTTTGGCAATTTTTAGCGTGCTTTGACATCGCCTCCAGGTCGTCAATTGTCCGGTAAACAAAAGTCCCTGTAGCGTCTTTGCCTTTAATGGGCGGTACAAATGGATAGGAACCGGTCGCGAGAACAATTTTGTCGTAGGGAACTTCTAAACCATTTGCTGAAGAGACTGTTTTCTGTTCCCGATTGATGGCTACTGCTTTGTCGCCGATGTGAAGCTTGATGTCATTTGTGTGATAAAATCCAGGTGCAACTAGAGATAAATCTCCCGCTGTTTTGCCAGAGAAAAATCCGCTGAGGTTTACGCGATCGTAAGCAACGCGCGGTTCTTCACAGAAAGTAATTAAATTCCAGTGTTTGGCAGCATCTGAGTTGACCATTAACTCTAGGAACTTGTGACCTACCATGCCATTGCCGATTACAATGAGGTTTTTTTTGGCTGTCATTAGAATCTCTTTTATCCCGTTTATCAGTCGTTGGGTTTATTAATATAAGACTTTATGGTAAAATTTTGTACTTAGAGATACAAAAAATGGATGTTTATGCAATTGTCGAATACTATCGATTGCATTTTTGCATGATCTCTGCGATCGGCTTAAGTAGGTGCGCCAGTCGATTTTAGATTTTAGATTTTAGATTTTAAATTTTAGATTTACTCCACAGTTAAGTAGGGTACGTCAGTCGATTTTAGATTTTAGATTTTAGATTTACTCCGCAGTTAAGTAGGGTGCATCAAGTAAGTGTTTTTGACAAAACGATTAACATCTTACTGTGACGCACATTACAGTTTTCTAATTTTTAATTATTATTTAAGCTCCCATGCCCGAATACTGCTTCAAACCCTGCCGCCAAAGCCAGCGATTCCACACAAAAAACACCGCACCCCAACCCAGCATCATCAACAAACCGCGGCCCACATCTACGGGTAATCCGATCAAGATGGAAGCGGGAAAATGAATCAAATAAGGAAACGGCGTCCACAAAACTACTTCGCGCACGGGTGCGGGAAACACTTCTAGCGGCGCGATAACTCCCGATAAAAACAGATACATCAACTGCCAAAATTGTTCGATCGCGCTTGCCCTTTCCAGCCAAAAAGCAAACAGCGCAAAGGTATACTGTATCAGGAACCGCAAGCAAAAAGCCAAGACGACAACCAACAAAAACAGCAAAAACCTGCCCAAACTCGGCAGCCAAAAAGCCTGCGGATAAAGTGCAAAAAACAGCAGCACCAATCCGAATACAAAGGGCAGCCTCGCAAACCTTTCGGAAACGTGAGATACAAAGTGGTGCCATACGGGATCGAGAGGCTGCAACAATCTATTAGATAGCCTGCCTTGCACTACTTCCTTTTCAAACTCCCAAATTACCCAAACTACATTTATTTGCCTGACAATGAAAGTGGCTAAAAAATAACGGGCAAAGTCGATCGCCTTCAGCCCAAATTGACCATTTTCGGCCGCCTGCATCCAGACACCCATCAAGATAAATGGCAAAGCTCCCGACAGCGCCCACAACAACAATTCTGCCCGGTATTCGAGCATATAAGCGTAGTAGGTAACTAGCAAAGTTTTAGAAATTTTGATGAATCGTTTCATGTCAATCTTAGTTTTTTAATGGGTCAACATTAAGGTGCGCAATGCGCACCCTAAAAATAGAACTTATGCGTGAATTATGCTACACTTTTCCCGTGCGAAAAACTCGACCTATTACCTCTTCAATTGGCGGATCGGTAACAGTCAAATCTATCACGTCCAAGTCCGCCAAAATCTTCGCCACGCTCACCGTCAGCTCTTCCCTTTTGACCAAAAAACGTACTGAGTTTCCCTCAATTGATTCTACCTCCCCGTAACCAAAAGCGCTATCTTTTGCCAGCGGATGGGCTAATTCTACCTGAACTTCTCGATAAGGTGCAAACCTGTCGAGCAATCCGTCCAAACTGCCATCATAAACTAATTGCCCTTCATGGATCAATAAAACGCGCTTGCACAAAGCAGTAATGTCAGCCATGTAGTGGCTCGTCAACAGCACCGTTGCTTGATAGCGATCGTTATATTCTCGCAGAAATTGCCTGACGCTAAACTGTGCGTTTATATCCAAACCTAAAGTCGGTTCATCTAAAAATAATACCTCCGGCTGGTGCAGCAGCGCCGCCATCAATTCAGCTTTCATGCGTTCGCCTAAAGAAAGCTTGCGCACCGCCTGATTTAACTTGCCTTCTAGCGACAGCATCTCTGTCAATTCTCCGACTCTCCGCCGATAATCTTTATCGGGGATGCCGTAGACAGCGGCATTGATTCGCAGAGAGTCAAGCACTGGTAAATCCCAAATTAACTGCTGTTTCTGTCCCATCACTAACGTGATTCTTTGCAGAAAATCTGCTTCGCGACGGAAAGGAGTACGATCGCACACTCTCACAGTACCAACAGACGGATAAATCAAACCAGTCAGCATTTTCAGCGTAGTAGTTTTGCCCGCACCGTTAGCGCCGAGAAACCCCACCACTTCCCCAGGTTCAATACTGAAAGAAACGCCCTCAACTGCTTTGACATTGCGGTAAGTGCGGTTAAAAAAGTGCCGCACTGTTCCTTTAAGTCCCGGTTCTTTAATCGCTACCGGATAAACTTTGCTCAAGTCTTCAACTAAGATAATTGGCATCGGCTCAAATTTTAACTTTTATTTTAATCTAGGATACTTCCATCAGGCTTGTGCCAAGATGAATCCATAGAGCTGTCTAGTAGGGTGCGCCAGCGATTGCTCGATCGCTCAGATAAAGTAACTGTGTTCTGGCACACCGTACTAAGCTGTAGAATATTGCAAAATATCCACGATCGCATCGCACAAACTTTACAACTATACAACTATGGTACTCACCCCAGATAATTCAGACATCTCTCGTTTGGTAGGAGACAATTCTTCTGAAAATATTACACTGGCACCAGGGCAACTTGCTAGTTTTCCTGGGGGAGTTTGGATGCTGGGCGGTAATGATACTGTCAGGGGATCGTCAGATGCAGAACGGATTTTCGGCAACGATGGTAAAGACAGTCTGTTAGGTGGTGTCGGCAGTGATTCTATTTACGGTGGCAAAGATGATGACGATGTGTTAGGAGAAACTGGCGAGGATTTCTTGACAGGAGATAGAAATAGCGATTTCCTTGATGGCGGTGCGGGAAATGATTTGCTGCGCGGTGGACAAGGTGTTGATTTGTTAGTTGGCGGTGAAGGCAGCGATACTTTAATTGGCGACAGAGAGGTGGATATTTACCAAGGTGGTGGGGGGAGCGATGTCTTTGTTGTTCGAGTCGATCAAGCGGGAAGCAGAGTAGCTGGAATAGAAGTTCCTGACGCAGTAATTGTGGATTTTGATAAATCTAGCGATTCGATTGGAATTAGCGTCGCATTTACGAGCAGCAATATCTCTTTAGAAGAGGTAAGTTATAGCTTGAACGATCCGAGACTGCTGCTGATAGATCCTGCAAATATATCGGGAGGAACGAGTTTGTTAGCCAAGGGCGGTATCTCGCAGCGAAGTCTCGATCCCGATGGCAATGGCCGCGTAGAAGCTACTAATATTAGATTCGGTTTTACTAATGCTTTGTTGGGGACTGTGTTGAACGTGACCCCAGCCGATTTAAACGGCCGTTTTATTAATGCTAATTCTTTGCTCTGAAGCAGCTAATTGATTAATTATCTCTTAAGAACGGGCAAGATGTCCGTTCCACAAAAAAAACTCAGTTTTTGTGGAACAGGCATCTTGCCTGTTCTTCAGTTGCCCTTTTCCATTGCCCACTGCATCAAACAGGGGAACAACCGATAAGCTTCCGATGCCAAAAAAGCAGGGCCGACGGTAACTTCTGCACGCTGATTTTTCACAGCATCCCAGATAGCTTGAGCAATATCTTCCGGCTGATTTGCCCAGTCAGATTTTAGCATTTGGCTGATTTTTTGGCGGCGCAATTCGACTGCGGGCTCGTCTCGATGCGAAATTGAGCTCTTTCTAAAAAATCGCTGTTAATCAAGCCCGGATGCACGGCGCAAACGTGAATGCCTTGAGGCGCTAATTCCAATCGCCAAGTTTCTGTTAAACCCGTTACTGCATATTTGCTGGCGAAATAAGCAGTCATTTGAGGCAAAGGCATTTTGCCGCCAATGGAACCAACATTGACTATTGTCCCAGTTTTTCGTTCCATAAAATGTGGCAAAATTTATTGAATTGTGTTAAGGCAGACCCAAAAATTGGTATTGATTAATTGCTGCCAGTCTTCGGAGGTAGTTTGCTCGATCGCCCCAGCGAAACAAATGCCGGCATTGTTCACCAAAACATCAATGCTGCCGCAGGAATCTAGGGCTTTTTGGACGATCGCGCGCACTTGTTGAATGTCGCCAACATCCCCCCCAATAGCAACAGCGGAAGTGCCTTGTCGCTGCACTTGACCCGCTGCTACTGCCAATCTCTCTGGCTGCCGGGCCACCATCACCACATCGTAACCTTTACTTGCAAATAAAATTGCTGTTGCTTTGCCGCTTCCTTGAGAAACGCCTGCAATCAAAACTGTAGGATCTATAGATAGTTATAAATTTTAAGTGGGAAAATCTTTTCCTGGGTTCTTGAAAATCTAACAGAAGTAAGGGGCTTTTTAGCTCACTTTATATAGATAGTTTTTCTTAATTAAACCAATTTTTAATAATTCGCGATCGGGCTTTTTTAACGAACCGCTTTTGTCGCGTTAGCGAAGCGGCGCGTAAGTGCTATTGTCGCGAAGGAAGAGAGAAGAGGAGAGGAAAACAAGAGAATAGAAATTATTCACAATTTGTGCGAAAATTGCTGTGTAAATTTTCCCAATGCCCAATGCCCAATGCCCAATCCCTAAAAAATGAATCTTCCGAAACAAACGCCGAATTGGTCGATCGCCCTAGTGTTAATTATCGGCGTTTTAGCCGTCTCAACTTCCTCAATCTTAATTCGGCTGGCGAATATTTCAGCAGGTGCGGGCGGCTTCGGTTTCAGTCTGGTACTCGCCGCCTCTCGCCTGAGTTTATCTGCTTTAATTCTGCTTCCGGCTTGGCCGAAAATTCAGTGGAACGCCCTGCAAACGGGAGCTCGGCGCTATGCTGCTGCTGCGGGTTTGTGTCTCGCCCTGCATTTTGCCCTTTGGATAACCTCACTTTCTTATACTTCGATCGCCGCCTCGACTGCCCTCGTCACCACTAATCCTGTCTGGGTAGCGCTGTTGTCGCGCTTCTGGTTCGGGGAAAAACTCAGCAAAATGTCGATCGTTGGCATTACTATAGCGCTTGCTGGGGGAATGGCGATCGCCCTTGGAAGCGCGGGCGCAGCCAATGCCGGCAGCAGCCAACTGCTGGGCGATTTCCTTGCTCTGGCTGGTTCCTGGGCCGTCAGCTTGTATTTGCTGCTGGGCCGGGAAGCTCAGCGGCGGGGACTGGGAATTGGTGGTTATATCGCGATCGCCTATACTGTTGCTGCGATCGTCCTGCTGCCTCTCCCCCTCGCCTTCGGCACCAGTTATACTAATTATTCGCACATTGTATATTTTTATATTTTGCTAACGGCCGCTTTGCCTCAATTAGTCGGCCACACCATTTTGAACTGGGCCGTAGTGCAAATTTCCCCAACTCTGGTAACTCTTGCCATTTTGTTTGAACCGGTTGGGGCGAGTTGTTTGGGTTATTTGCTCTTTGGGGAAGTGCCGGGGCCGACGGTACTCGCAGGTGCTGCGGTGCTGCTGTTGGGGGTAGCAACCGCTACCGTCGGAGCAAAAAAAATCACAGTCAACAGTTAAGAGTTAACATTTTTCAACATTGCCAGTACAGTGGCCGTGAGTCAGAATAAAACTGATTAGGCCTTAAAAACAAAAATAACTCATCATTTAAATATCGCTTCCAAACTATCAAATGTCTGAGTAATGACTAATAACTAATGACTAATGATACTCGGGGGTCTTTCGGAGAATAAAATTATGCTGCCAGAACAACTACAGCGCATCATCGGCTACTTTCTCGATGAAGCCACAGAATACATCCAAATCATCGAACAAGGCTTGCAGGGCCTGCAAAACACCGTGGCAGCTCCCCCCCAAAGGATACACCACCTGATCCGAGCCTCGCAGTCGATTAAAGAGGGAGCCGCTATGCTGGGATTTAGCAGCATTCAGCGAATTGCCCATCGCTTGGAGGATTATTTAAAACTGCTCCGAGAATGTCCGATCGCCGTTGATAGCAGGCTGCAATCGCTGTTAATCGAAGTTTTTGATATTTTAGCAGCGCTCGTGTCCAAGGTTTCCAAGGGTTTTGGGATCGACCACGAAGACGCAAACCAAATGCTCTCCCTCGCGGAACCGGTTTTTGACGAACTCGACGCTTACCTGAGAGTGCTCATTCCCACTCGTGTGACTGTCAGAGCTAGTACGGACGAACACATTCACGTTTTCTCCGGTTACTGCACTTCACTGGGCGAATTTTCCTCGGCTATTGCCTCGCGCGTCGGTTTGCTCGGAGGCATTATTACCCGCCACGAGCAGGCAGACTTGGGCATACGCCTTTATATTGACATTTACCTGCCGCTTAACAGCAGGATCGAAAACATCCGCCAAGCTGTCGAACTCTCAGGCGCTATTATCGGGACTGTTCAGACGCAGCGCGACTTTTCGCTGCTGGCGAATCGAGATTATCCGGTTTACCAAAGGGCAATCGAACCTCCCGCAATTTGCACCGGATGCCGCTATTATTACGGCAGAAGCGACGGTGGCTACCTGCTCAACTGCACCATCCATCCCCGCGGCCCGGAAACAGAAGATTGTCGCGATCGCGAACCGGAATAAGTAGTAGAAAATCTGGACTGTGAGCCCAGATTTGGAACCAGGGAAAACTTTCTTCTCAAACCAATATTCTCCCTGACATCTTTCACACTACCCCCGGCCAAATTCTTTTTGAGTTTCTAGATAACTAAATCCTTCTCTCCCAAATAAGTAAATCCTTTTTCCTTCTGAAAGCTCCCCTAACAACTGATACCGCTAGTCGAATTAATTGCATCAGGCTTGCAGGATGAGCGATCGCCCAGATATTAATAGCCAGACAAGTAATTGCCATAACTAGCAAGATATATGTCGGAAGCATTACTACCCCGATGGCGAACCAGGTAAAAACGTGAAGTATCATTACTGTAGCCCAAAGGCTTGCCACAATCACAGACGCCCAAACTTGCATTCGAGGTCGCTTTAGCCCTGTGAAAATCGCTGTCTGCAAAGTAGTCAGCAAGTTTGCCGGAACTAAAAAGGCACAGATAGCTATGCAGTAGGTATGAGAAAACTCAGTAACTGTATTGAAGTCGAGCATTAGTCTAATTGTCGGGCCTGTTGGATATACTTAAAGAGCTTAACGTGACTTGACTTTTAGATCGTGTCACCCTTACTTTAACTTAATATTTTCCTCAGTAGGCCGCTCTGGAGACTCATTTCTCTGCCCCTTTTCCTGCAGGTAAATTTTTACGACAAATATTAAATTTGTGAAAAATCATTAAAACTTCTTGAACAATGGCAAGAATTGCTGCGATAATTAACATCGGGGATCGATAGTATAGAAGAGCCAACTCCGTAAAATATCGTAAAATATATAGAATACCCGCACCGATCGAACAGCAATACAACGGCAGGCTGATTTTCGACTCCATCATTTTCGACTCGCTGATTCTCGGATGATTGCTAGCGTCACTCCAGGTTTCGAGCCGTTATGCGATCGAACAATATGAGATTATGGAAAAGCCAATTTGCTCTCAAATCTCTAATCAATAGAACCCTCTCAAAATTTTACAGCGGAAAATAAAGAAAATGGATCGACAAATCACAATTCCCGCACTCGAAGAAGTTGACTTGACAAATTGCGACAGAGAACCCATTCACCTATCGGGACACATTCAGCCGCACGGCGTGCTGCTTGTTGTACGAGAACCTCAACTAGAAATACTGCAAGCCAGCGAAAATACGCAAGATTTGTTAGGAGTAGATGCAGAAAGTGCGATCGGTCGAAATTTGAGCTTATTCTTCAATCGAGTTCAACTAAAAAAACTCAAGCTTTGTTTGTGTAATGAAAACTTAAAAACCGTTAATCCCATTAAACTCTCTGTCATAAACAAAGGTAAATATTTAGAATTTGACTGCATCCTCCACCGAGTAGAAGAAGTATTGATGGTCGAGTTGGAATTAGCCACCAGCCCAGAAAATCTTTCTGTTTTTAGTTTTTATCATTCAGTGAGAGCCACTATCAGCAAAATTCAAAGCGCCCCAAATCTCAAGGAATTATCTCAAATAACTGTAGAAGAAGTCAGGAAAATATCAGGTTTTGATAGAGTGATGGTCTATCAATTTGACCACGAAGGCAACGGCGCTGTAATCGCTGAAGACAAATCAGAAATGCTGAGTCCTTTCTTGGGATTAAACTACCCAAGTTCAGATATTCCCAAACAAGCCAGACAACTGTATTCGTTAAATTGGCTGAGGTTGATACCAGATATTAATTATCAACCAGTCCCCCTTGTTACAGGAAACAATGCTGTTACAAATCAGCCCCAAAACCTCAGTTTCAGCGTGTTGAGAAGCGTTTCACCCATTCACATAGAATACCTGCAAAATATGGGCGTTGTAGCTTCGATGTCAATCTCGTTAATCAAAGACAAAAAACTGTGGGGATTGATTGCTTGCCACCACTATACACCAAGATACCTCAACTATGAATTGCGCGCAGCCTGCGAATTTATCGGGCAAGTAATGTCCTTAGAACTGCAATCAAAAGAAGGAAACGAAGACTACGACTACAAATTACACTTAAAATCTATTCAAACCAAGATTTTTGAAGACATATCCACCTCCGAAAACTTGTCAGAAGTGTTAGTTAAATGTCAGCCTAATTTGCTGGAAGCAGTCAACGCCCAGGGAGCAGCAATAATATTTGGAGACAATTGCTATTCAGTCGGGAAAACACCTCAGAAAGAATCGCTCAAATACTTAACTAAATGGGTGCAAGAGCATTTAAATAAAGAAATATTTTATACAGACTCGCTGACCAAATGCTATCCAGAAGCTGAGGAATTTAAAGACACGGCTAGCGGGTGTTTAGCCATAGCAATATCACCGACTCAGAAAATATATGTTTTGTGGTTTCGCCCGGAAGTAATTAAGACAGTAAATTGGGCTGGCAACCCCAATAAACCAGTTCAAATAGAGGAAAATGGCAGCCAGAGACTATCTCCTCGGAAATCGTTTGAGCTGTGGAAAGAAAATGTAAGGTACAAATCGTTGCCTTGGAAAAAATGCGAAATAGACGCTGCATTGCAACTGAAAAAAGCAATGATTAATATAGTGCTGCGCCAAGTAGCCAAACTCGAAAAATTAAATATAGCACTAGAAGAATCAGTAGCCAGAGAACGCGAAAAAACTGCTCATCTAAAAACAGCGATGTCCGAGCTTAAGCGGGCGCAAACTCAATTGGTGCAAAGCGAAAGAATGTCAAGTTTGGGACAGTTGGTGTCGGCGGTAGCTTATGAAGTCACTAACCCGATTAACTTCATATACGGAAATCTTAGCTATGCCAACGAATACAGTCAAAAAATGATCAATTTATTGGAGCTTTACAACCAACAATATCCGTCGCCTTCGCTAGAAATTCAAGCCCAAATAGAAGCTGTTGAATTAGAGTTTATAGTTGAAGACTTACCGAAGTTGCTGGGTTCAATGAAAGTAGGAGCTAACCGCATCCGCGAGATAGTTCAGTCGCTGCGAAACTTCTCTCGAATTGACGAAGCAGAGATTAAACCCGTTGACATTCACGACGGATTGGACAGCGCTTTGCTGATTTTGAGCAACCGACTCAAACCGAAGCCCGATCGACCCTCAATTCATCTCATCAAAGAATACGGCTGTCTGCCTTTGGTTGAGTGTTACGCAGTTCAGATCAACCAAGTATTTATGAATGTACTGGCAAATGCAATTGATGCTCTCGAAGATGCTTTTGTCAACAAGAATTTATCGCCGCACTACGGGGGCGAACAAGAGTCCGTCAAGTGGGGACAAATTCGGATCGTGACTGAAGTTTGTCCGGGAGAAAAAGCGGTAGCAGTTCGGATCGAGGACAACGGTTGGGGCATGACCCAAACAGTTCGCCAGAAAATATTTGAGCCGTTTTTTACCACAAAACCGGTGGGCAAAGGTGCGGGGATAGGTTTGACGATTAGCCACGAAATTGCGGTGGAACAACACGGCGGCAAATTGACTTGCATTTCAGCCCCCGGAGAGGGAACGGAGTTGATTATTGAGATTCCCTTGAACCAAACTCATCCCAAACCCATTGTCAAGTGAAAAAAAGTCCGCGCTAGCGAAGCTATCTTCCCGCAGGGGTTCCCAAAGGGTAGGCTAAGGAATCAACCAAATTCAAAAATCGAAAATGCGATTAAAATACAAAAGCAGCTAAGTAGATTTGAGCCAATTCTGAGGAAGAGAGTATGACTGAAAAAAAAACCGCCCAATGGGATGCCGGCAGATTTGTCAAAACCTTGGCTTATTTTGGCGTCATTCCCTTCATTGGCAGCATTAGCTGGCTGCAACAACTCTTTGGAAGCAGCAGCAACACTAAAAAAGACCCACCCAAACTGATACTGGTAGCCGGTGCCACCGGCGGCGTCGGGAAGCGAGTTGTCAAGCGGCTGCAACAGCGGGGATATAAAGTACGCTGCCTCGTCAGAGATGCTAAAAGAGCAACAGAAATTCTCGGCAAAAATGTCGAGTTAGTCGAAGGAGATATCACTCTCTCAGAAACTCTAACACCGCTAGTAACCGAGGGCGTAGAAGCAGTTATCTGCTGCACCGGCACGAAAGTTCAACCGATAGAAGGAGACACCCCAACCAGGGAAAAATACTATCAAGGTATCAAATTTTATATGCCGGAAGTTGTAGATGTTCCCGAAATAGTCGAATACAAAGGCATCAATAATTTAGTACAAGCTGTTCGCCGCCAGCTAATTAAAGCAGGCGACAAAACAATTTTTGACTTCACAAAACCCAGCCAAGATTTAAAAGAAACTTGGGGTTCCCTCGACGACATCGTGATGGGCGGCACTAGCGAAAGTTCGATCGTACTTACAGACAATACAGCTATCTTCACAGGCAATGTTTCTACTGCCAACTCGGGCGGCTTTGCTTCCGTGCGTACCCGCAACTTCGATCCTCCGCTTAACCTCGCAGGATTTAGCGGCCTCCAACTGCGCGTCAAAGGGGACGGCAAGCGCTACAAATTGATTGTTCGCAGCGAAGCTAAATGGGATGGAATTGGCTATTGCTATTCGTTTGATACTGTTTACAATATCTGGATTACTGTCACCGTTCCCTTTGATGAGTTAATTCCAGTATTCCGCGCCAAAACTGTTAAGGATGGCTCTAAATTTGATGCCAGCACTATTTTTTCTTTTCAGTTAATGTTGAGCAAACTTGAATATGACGGCGCGCTCAACCCGAAATTTACACCTGGTATTTTTCAACTGGAGTTAGAAGCTATTAAAGCTGATGGGGGACAGACTTTGCCGCGATTTGTGATGGTGAGTTCGGCAGGAGTTACCCGCCCTGGCCGCCCCGGAATTAACTTGGAAGAAGAACCGCCGGCAGTCAGGATGAATGATATGTTGGGGGGGATTTTGACTTGGAAGTTGAAAGGGGAAGATTGCGTGCGATCGAGCGGCATACCTTATACTGTTGTCAGACCTTGCGCTTTGACTGAAGAACCGGGAGGCAAACATTTAATATTTGAGCAAGGAGACAATATTAGGGGCAAAGTCAGTCGGGAAGATATTGCAGAATTGTGCGTGCAGGCTTTGGAACAACCTCAAGCTTGCAATGTTACTTTTGAGGTGAAAGAGGGGGAAAATGCCGGTTCTCCCGGAGATTGGCAGGGTTTGTTTTCTGGAGTTAAATAACATATAGCACTTCTTAGTAAAATGAGGTACGCTTGGTGATTTATAACTGGTTTCCAGGTATAGCCTGGGAATCAATGTCCAGAGGCTCTGCCTCACTGGTTAGTAGGAAAATTGGAGGCAGAGCCTCCGGATATGCGTTACCAGGCAGAGCCTGTTAACGAGTAAATAGCCCCCTACAAATGCGAGTTTTATAACTGTTTCCCAGGCTATGCCTGGGAATTAATGTCCAGAGGCTCTGCCTCGCTTGTTAGTAGGAAAATTGGAGGCAGAGCCTCCGGATATGCGTTACCAGGCAGAGCCTGTTAACGAGTAAAATTACCAATTATCAATTACTATGTCTGTCACTTTTTCCCGACGCTATTTGACGCCTTATTTGTTTTTACTGCCGGCTTTATTTATTTTGAGTTTGACTGTTTTGTGGCCGGCGGTGCAAGCTTTTTATTTGAGTTTTACCAACTACGAATATGATTTAACTCAAATGCCACAGTGGGTGGGTTTAAAGAATTTTTACAGGTTGTGGGGCGATCGCACATTTTGGCAAACTTTGACGAATACGCTGCTGTATCTCACCTGCGTTGTGCCTGTATTGGTTGTTCTACCCTTGGGAATGGCGATTTTGTGCAACCAAAAACTTAAGGGAATGAACTGGTTTCGAGCAGCATACTACACGCCGGCGGTGATTTCAATGGTTGTCGCCGGGATTGCTTGGAAGTGGCTGTTTGCTGAGACTGGACTGCTAAATCAGTTGGGGGAATTGTTTGGTTTACCTCCTGTTTCTTGGCTGGCTAATCCGAAGTTAGCAATCTTTAGCGTGATGGCAGTTACTATCTGGAAAGGATTGGGCTATTACATGGTGATTTATTTGGCAGGGCTGCAAGCTATTCCGGCAGAACTTTATGAGGCGGCTGCTATTGATGGTTCTGATGGTTTGGGAAAGCACTGGGATATTACTGTGCCGCTGATGAAGCCTTATTTAGTTTTAGTTGCGGTAATTTCGGCGATTTCTGCTACTAAGGTTTTTGAAGAAGTTTATATTATGACTCAGGGCGGCCCTCGCAATAGTTCTAAGACTGTTGTTTATTATCTTTATGAACGGGCTTTTAATGATTTGGAAATTGGCTATGCTTGTACGATCGGGCTGGTTTTGTTTTTGCTAATTTTAGGTTTGTCGATTTTGCAAGTTAGCCTTCAGGGTTTGGCTCGCAATGATTAAGATTTATGACTGATTATGACGGACGCAATCGGGGCATCATAAACTCGGTTTCTCGTTCTCATTCCTCTGATTACCAGGACTTTGTTACCTTCAGAAACCGGGTTTATTGGTCTAATTTATACTAATTTTAGACTTGAGTCTCGAAGTAATGCGATCGCTCACGGCTTTGGGCAGGTCTTATTGGCGAAATCACAGCTATAAATATAGGGTTTCTGCCAGTTCAGAGGAATTTGTAATAAATCCCTGGTTCCGGTCATTCCCTGTCCCAGAAAGAGCAGCACAGCGATCGAGTTCAAGATCACATGGATAGTGCGCCAGCGATTTGAGCGGTCTTTGTAAATGTCTTGAATGATCGCAAGGGAGAAAACCATAATTAGCGCAGCGGTGATGCCAATGTAGTAGTGAGACCAATACCATTCATTGGTTAGCCGATAAACGCCATCTTGAGTGCCAAGAATCACCAAGCCAGTACCTGTTAGGGTGGCAAATATGCCGCGCCATAAAGCGGGTGTAGCTCGATATAGCATGACCAAAGAGGCGACAGTTGCAACAAACATCAGCACGATGAAAATGACCTGAAACGAGTTTTTGCTCCAAACATCCTTGCTCAAAATATGCTCAAAAATCGGGTAGGCTAGACCCAACAAGGTCACTCCTACCACAGAACCTGACAGAATTCGACCTGCTTTGACGTGTTCTGAACCGACTACAGGTGGAATTTTGCTCTTGGTGTCGATCGCAATTTGCTTCCGACGCTGCATAGTTTGCCACGCCATATTGAGAACAACACCAAGTATAGGAAAAACAATCGCTACAGCTAAAATAGGATGCAGCAAAGCCATAAAATCTTTAAATTCCATACAACACCTTTTTGTTCTTAAAGTTGATAAAACTAAACTTTTGAGACCTTCAGGAAATCGATCGCCCGATCGCGATCGAACAAAATCCGAGGCTTCAACAAAATCCCAAATAGCAGGAACAGAGACTTTAACTCACCAGGAGCGCAAGGACGTTTCCATTGACCTGGACGGCAAAACAACATCTCCACCAGACACCGATGTTGAACAAGATCCAATTTGTCAAAGTGGATCTGTACAGAGGGAAATTCACCACTCAAGTCAATCTGAGCGATTTGCCCTTGTAAGCTCAAATTATCTTCCAGAATTTTTAGTGTCACCGGGAGTGTTTCTCCTGTAATAATAACAGGCAATTGGGCTTGAGTCATCTCTAAATGAACCCCCACTTCAGAAATGAAAGTAGTCACGCCCCAAAAGATTTGTCCATCGATCGCCAGCCGTACCAATCGACGCAAATCAAACCATTCATACCGATCTGATTTAGGAGCGTCTAACAAAATTAACAGCGTGATGCTCATAATTAAAAGGTTGTAGGCGCTCCAAATCCAGCCAATCCCCAACCCTTTGAAATGCTGGATGATTTCAGGCTCTGATGCGTGCATCTGAACTTGAATCAAACAGGTTCCCAGAACGTGCCACAGGCTGATCGCATTCGGAATAAATAATAGCACCAACGGTAGCGCTAACTTCCAGTTGAAGGAAAATCGATCGCTCACAGTGCCTTTGGCTGTGACGTTAAATCCTTTGGAGAAGGGAGACAGCATCACCTGAACGATGGTCAGAACCAGCGGAAACGCTAGTAACAGTGAATAAATATCAGACAGTAATGCCGATCGCGATCGGTGATTCAACCAAGAAAAAACCGTTAACTGTACTAAATAATAGGGCAGAAAAAAGTACAACATTTCTTGAACACTGGCTCGGATGGGAATCACGCCCAAGAAGGAATAAGCTAAAGGCATCAACAGAAAACCCACGCGGGGAATGGAGGTAAACCAATGCAGAAGTCCTTCAAAATGAGCCAGTCGCTGAATCGGTTTAAGTCCGCGAATAGTCAGAGGATTGGAATCAATAAAAAACGCCTGTAAAGTTCCTCGCGCCCAGCGCAGGCGTTGAGTTGCATAAGCTGCAATATTTTCCGCCGCCAAGCCAGCGCTGAGTTTTTCATTGAGATATACCAAGCGATAGCCTTTAGCAGAGAGTTTAATGCCGGTGAAATAATCCTCACTAAGAGATTCGGTGACAAATCCTCCGGCGTGTTCTAAGGCGCTGCGTCTCACCACAAAGGAAGTTCCAGAACAAACTACACTGCCGGCACCATCTTTGATCGGTTCAATTTGGCGATAAAAAACCTCTTCTTCAGGTGTGATAATATTATCTAAGCCTAGATTACGGGCGATCGGGTCAGCATTGTAATAACTTTGAGGCGTTTGAACCAGGGCCACTGTGGGATCTTGGCAGAAACCAAGGGTGCGAATCAGAAAGTTTTTGGTAGGGATAAAGTCGGCATCAAATACAACAATGAACTCTCCTTGAGTATAAGCTAAGGCATGATTCAAATTCCCTGCTTTCGCATGAAAATTATTAGGTCTAGTGATGTATTCACACCCTAATTCCTCTGCAAGTTGCCGGATTTCTTCACGCCGGGTGTCATCGAGCAGATATATCTTTTTATTGGCATAGTCGAGGGCTTGACAACCAATTACCGTGCGTTTGAGAATATAAACAGGCTCATTATAAGTGGGAATCAAAATGTCAACCGATGGCGTGAATCGACCCTCAACCACATCGATTGCCAACCGATTCGCTTCTGAACGGCGATCCTTTACCCGCAACATCAAAAATAACTGAAGGATATTGGTAAGCAAGAGGAAAATTTCTAGAACAAACAACCCAATGCTAAAGACTCCATCTAATGGATCGGATACATTTAAGGTTGTGAGCGATCGCCACAGCAGATAACGAGTCACCAAAATCAACAAAATTCCCACAACTACCGTCCGCGACCAGGTTCGGGGTATGGGCGAAACCCGCATAATTAGCAGGGAAATCGCCAGCAGAGCGACCGTAGGTGTTAGCAAATACTCCCCCATTACCATCGGCACTTGCAGCCACATCGGAGGATGATTCTGCATTGCTTGGAGTTGAGCAAATAGACGATCGAGAGTGCCGTTACCGGAAAACCAAGCAGCGACCAGTCCACCCGCTAAAATAACCGAACCTAACATGACGAGGGTGGCGATCGGTATTCGGTTTCTGGGGATACTATCTCGACGATGAAAGCCCAAATAATTAAGCCATGAAGTCATAATTTTGTTTCAGCAAATTATATGAATTGGCGCCACAGGCAAGATGCCTGTGCCACCAGACATCAAATTGGTTGTGGGGTGTCCCGCCCGCCCTAAGCAGCCACAGGCAAGATGCCTGTGCCACCAGACATCAAATTGGTTGTGGGGTGTCCCGCCCGCCCTAAGTTCTATTTGAGCTTAGCGGAACAGTTCTTTGTTATTCAGAATAGCCGGCCAATTTTTGTTTGCTGAAGCAATGTGACCGGGGATATCCCCCATCCACTGTGCTTGTACTTTCTTGTCGTAGTTGAGATAAAGCTTCCCATTAACGATTTTCCAAGCGTCAGGCTGAGTGACAACAAGATTTCCTTCACTGGTAGCCTGGGCGCAATATCCACCGTATTGAGGAGCATACTTTTCAGGATTTTGAGCAAACATATCACGGTTTGCTGCACTAGCAAACATCCAAGTTGTTCCACCCCAATTATGTTTAAATTGGCTAACTCCCATAACTAATTTGCTTTGGGTGAAATAGGCTACGACATCCTGACCATCAAGAGCCACACCTTTTTCAGTGTAAAACTGAGGATGAACGGTTGCTGTGCTGCTTTTACCAGCGCAAGGATTGGCTTTACCAGCGCAAGGATTGGCTTTACCAGCACAAGGATTTTCTTTACTAGCACAAGGATTGGCTTTACCAGCGCAAGGATTGGCTTTACCAGCACAAGGATTGGCTTTACCCGCGCAAGGATTGGCTTTACCCGCGCAAGGATTGGCTTTACCCGCGCAAGGATTGGCTTTACCAGCACAAGGATTGGATTCTGCAATCTTGAATGAAACGGTTGTAGAGTTTAAGCTTGTGGCAGCCTTGAAGTTGGCGTAGCTAACATTAGCTGTTGCCAAACCGAGAATGGTGGCAATGGCGATCGTGGTAATGTATTTTACTTTCATGTGTCTAATTCCCAGATAAATTGTTAATAGTTCCATCCCAGATATTTGCTTGAGACTTCTTGCTCTCTGGCAATTTTTCTGGCTTTTTGTTGTCCTCAAGACTTGAGGTTGTTTACATTAACACTCAATAAAATGAGTGCTAGATGAGGAAGAGATGGATGGGAGATAAAACTCTGAATACTTTATACGCCACTTTCTTCAGCAAAAATTCATCTGGGAATTAGGAACGCATCATCTAGTTGCCAGGAATGTCTTATAGAGTGGAGATTAACCCTGATTATCTTTTAGTAGTGCAGTAATTTAACCGCGAGTTGAGAAATTATGACAGGACAAGACTGGTTAGTGACTGATGATGGACAGTGCAATATTTTTGAGGCTACAAGTCAAATTGAAGATTTGACCCATCCCTACCGACTTTACCGCTTTTTAACTGACTTGGAAGATGTATTAGACCAAATTAGTGATGATTATTTACGACTCCAGGCAATTTGTCCCCTTGTCCGCAGGTTGTTAGATAGTTCTTCCTGGTTTCAAATTGCTCTCCTTGAGCCTGACTCTGAGACAGGCTGGGCCGTACAAACACTTTATGATGAACCATTTTTTCCTCTGACGGTGCAGTTGGTGGCTTGGGCACCGGGTGCTGTTTCTCCGATTCACAATCATGCCAGTTGGGGATTGGTGGCGCTACTTGATGGACAGGAGAAAAATACTTTTTGGCAGCGATCGCCAACTCGCAAGTTTCCCGATAAAATCACAACAGTGGGCGATATTTTGCTTGCCCCTGGTGACGTTTTGTGCTTAATGCCAGATGCGATTCATCATGTGGAAGCATTGGGAGATAAACCAACCATTAGTTTTAATCTTTATGGTGTAACAGATTACGATCGACGGTTTGAGTTTAACCAGATTAAAGGCACTGCGGAAAACTTTTAAGATAGCAGTCCGATCGAAGCAAATATCAACAAATCTCAAATATAACGGGCGATTATCGCGGCTGCACCAACTTTCGTCTGTTCCACGCGATACTAACTTTATGTAGTTAAATTTTGACTCATTTTAATGCTTAATTCTTCTCACTACCTGACGATAAAATGAAGCTAATTTGCCAAGTCATAGCCGCTATCAACCCTCTCACGGGCAAGCGAATTTCCACCTCTTCGCTTCAGTTTCGCCTGACGCTGGAATTGCTGGTACTCTCGATTTTAGGACTTAGCAGTGTGGCATTTTGGGCCGGCTGGCAAAGGTCGCAAAATCTAGTGGGTGCCCATAAACAAACCCTGGAATACATTGGAATACGCTTTCCAGAACAAGTTGAGCTTTATAGTGAAATGGGTTCACTAGAAATTGGCTTAACCCGAAGTGTGCATAAAGCTTCCACAGGAGGAATCATGGTGTGGGTGAAGCGAAATGATGGGATGCTTTTGGTGAATTCACCTGATATGGATTTGCAATCTTCTAAGATTACGAAGATGATCTCGTTGACGGAAGTACCTGCACAGCCGACTTTTGTTCAGATGGGCGATCGCTATTTGGTGATCTGTAGCAGAACTCTGAGGATCAAAAATGAGTTACTGGGTACGGTATATTTCTCTCAAGATATCACTGATGAGCAACGTCAATTAAATGATGGGATTCGCAGTCTAATTTTTGTCAGTATTGTGGTAATCTTAGTGTTAATGTTGGCGATCGCCAGTCGCATTCGTCATGCTCTCCATCCTTTGGAACATATGAGTCAGGTAGCTAGCACTTTGTCGGCTGATAATTTGCAGGCGGCCAAACTCCAACTGCATCAGGCTCCTGATGAGATTTTAGGACTAGCACAAACCTTTAATGAGATGTTGTTTCGCTTATCTGGTTCTTGGGAGCAGCAACGCCAATTTGTCGGTAATGTTTCCCACGAATTACGCACTCCTCTAACCGTTGTAGTTGGTTATTTACAAAGTTTGCTGCGACGCAGCACTAACTTAAGTGACTATCAGCAACAAGCACTGGAAACAGCGGTTGGGGAAACTGAACGCACGATTCGGATGTTAGAAGATTTGCTCGATTTGGCACGAGCAGATAGTGGCAACTTGCACTTTCGTTTGAATCCGGTGATCCTGAATACTCTGGTGGCTGAGGTGGCCGAAATGAGTCAAAAAGTTAGCAATCGGAAAATTATTTTGGTGTCAACTGATGAGGATGTTGTAGCCTGTGCGGATCAGGATCGTTTACAACAAGTGTTAATTAACTTAGTCGATAATGCAATCAAGTATTCTGCTCCCGAACAACCAGTTGAGTTAGTCTTAGAAAAGAGGGAACAGCAGGTGATGATTCATGTGGGCGATCGCGGAATTGGTATTTCTCTCCCCCATCAAAACCGGATTTTTGAACGATTTTACCGGGTAGATGAGTCAATGACGCGCTCTAGAGACGGTACAGGGTTGGGATTGGCGATCGCCAAAAGCCTGATCGAAGGCATGGAAGGACGTATTACGCTCCGATCTAAACCGGGAGAAGGTAGTATTTTTACTATCACCTTACCTGTCTGGAATCCGCAGCTATGAGCGATCGCATTCTCCTTGTTGAAGATGACCCTAAACTGGCAAAGTTCATCGAATCTGAACTTAGTCTGGAAGGATATCACGTCACTGTCGCCCCAAATGGATTGGATGGATTAACGATCGCTCGTGATGCTCAACCGGATTTATTAATTTTAGATTGGATGCTTCCCGGCATCTCTGGATTAGACATCTGTTTAAGGTTGCGATCGACTGGTGTTCAAGTACCAATAATTATGTTGACAGCAAAAGATGAAGTACCCGATCGCGTGACGGGATTAAATGCTGGAGCCGATGATTATGTTACTAAGCCTTTCAGTATGGAAGAACTCCTCGCGAGAGTCAAAGCCCGTCTGCGCCGAACTCAACAAAATGACGCCGATAACTTACAATTTGAAGACCTAATTTTGAACGGTTTAACCCGTGAAGTTTATCGAGGCAATCAACTGATTGAGCTCACTGCCAAAGAGTTTGATTTGTTAGAATTTATGCTGCGAAATCACCGTCAAGTGATTAGCCGCGATCGAATTTTAGAAAAAGTCTGGGGTTACGATTTTATGGGCGAGTCAAACATTATTGAAGTGTATATTCGCGCGTTACGGATTAAGTTAGAAGCAAGTAACTCAAAACGCCTGCTGCATACGGTTAGGGGAGTTGGATACGTGTTGCGAGAGCAAAAGTGAGGAGGGGCGGATTTACAAATACTTGGGATATGAAGTATGGATACTGGTGAACCCGCTCCTATTATACTACCTATTTTTTTGTACCAAATAGACCTAGAAATCCGGTCGTTCTTGATAATCTTCCGCAGAACTCGGGTCTAATTCCCACCGACTTTCATCTCGATGTTCAAGCATATTTGTTGTGTGCAAAATAGCCCCATCGGGCATTTCTATCCCCGCAGCGGCTCCGAGTTCGTCAACCATATCCATGTCGGGAGTAGGCGCGGTTCCGCCCACCGATTGCTCGCCAGTGGCACTTTCTTGTTCCGCAGCCGGATCGCCATCCTCGCCGCCGATTTGGGAACTGCTGGAAGAGTATTCCGAACTGCTGTCCTGCAGGGTTGTTATGTCGTCTTGGCTCAATCCCGGTTGATCGTCGATGACGCCGGTACCGTAAGATTCGGTAATTTCTTGAGGCAATTCGCCCAAATTATCGCGTTCTGTTGTTTTTTTTTCGTTGCCTTTTTTTTGCTGTGCCACGATACTTGCTCCTGTTTGTTTTTGAACTCAATTAAATTAAAAATGTCCTAATTTGGCTTTAACTGAATTGTTTTTAGTAATTGCCGATGGCTATAATTAAGTGGTATCCTAATTGCTATTTAAGCTTTTAGCTTCTATCTCAGGAAATATATTTATTCCGCTCAGCTATTTCATTGGGAATACAAAAAGCGATCGCCCTTTGGAAACGGGCGATCGCTTTTTAATGGGGAGGCTAATTCTATTCGGGAAAATCAGGAATTACCCATTTGGGGGGTTCCATCCGTTTCCTTCTCACCGCTTCCTCTGCTATTTCTAGCATTTTATCCAGAGAAGTATTTTCAATAAAGTTGGACGTTGCTTCTGCGTATTCCCGCTTCGGGCACTTGTCGCCCAGAACGCAGCCATTGACGCAAGCTACAGCACAATCGACAGTGTTCTCCACCATAACTTTTTTCCTTTCACACTTCCAACAACTAATAGGCAGGTACTCTGGGTGAATTTGTCAAGAGACTGCTCTATATCTTTATTTTACTTCACAAATTGTCATCAAAGGTCGATCGCCAGCGCAAAACTGTTATAAAATCAAAGCAACCTACCTAATCTGCCGATCGTGAGTAATTTTCTGCGGCGCTTAAAACTTTTACCTTGGCGAGAAATGCTGCAAATTGCCGCTCTCGTCAACTCAATCGTGATTGGACTGGAACTATTTTTAGCCTGGGGTTTCACGCAATCGCGGCCAATCCGCAACGGGGTGACGCTTCTCTACGGTTCCTCCCTCGGGATATTGATACCTTTTGCAGCAGCAGTGGGAATGGGAGCTTTAGCAGTGTACTTTTTAGAGTATTGGCAACAACAATTTTTGCTCAACCGAATTAGTTTGTGGGTTTTAGTTTTGTGCCTGCTCTTGGGTTTGGTTTTAAAATCATTCCTACCCATACCTGCTTCTTTAGCAAGTTTATCAGAAACTGCACTAATAGGAATTGCGGTGGGAGTTTTTTGGAAGGGCCGGCCTTATTGGCGATAGTCATGCCATTTTAGATTTTAGATTTTAGATTTTAGATTGGCTATGACTGATGAAGATTCGGATTTCGAGCTTGTCTACAGTTGCATTTTTTTGTAAAAATAGTATTATTAGTCATTGGTCATTGGTTATTAGTCTATATGTAGGGTGCGCATTGCGCACCTTACCGCTTAAAGCAAGAAATTCCTTCTTCCTTCTTCCTTCCATCCGTTAAATCCGTTACAGAATCCGTTGCCGAACTTCTTCCTTCTTATGGCAGCCAAAAATCGGGAATGAATGTTTTAGTCAAACTGCGAGTAAACTGATTAATCTTTCTCCCGATTTGAATGTGCGGTTCGTCAGCTTCCACGGGAATAATTGTTGCTTTGTTTCCGATTCCGAAACGCGAAATTACCAAATTTGCCGCCTCCAAACCAGTAACATAAGCCTTTTCCTGCGACCAAGAACCGTGACGGGTCACAACCCAATCGCCGCTCATGAATACATTATCATAACTTGTTACCGCAGGCAACAAATACTGATAGCTGCCAGGGGCAAAATGCGTCACCGCCCGCGACAGCCGAATCGCGCTGCTGTCAATTACTTTTGCCTCCCGAAAAGCCGGAATGCAAGTCGCTAAATCCCGCTGAACTAGGGAAACAATTTCCTCATCTTTCAGGGGAATTAATTGATTTGCGTGATAAAAGTCAGCTTCGACAACTGTTCCCGGTTCGGCTCGAAATTCGTCGTGCAAAGCATTCAAATCAAAAAACGTCCAACCTGTAGTTGAACTAAATCCAAAACAGGCATTAGAAGGCAGGGGAATGTCAATTTTTCGGTCAAACCAAAGGCGAACAGCTAACACGTCAACTGCACCCAAATTCATCGCGTCCCGAAACTCTTGGCGGCTTTGCAAAGCTGGGCTGCTGCTGATAATTTTTTGCATCCCCGTGACGCCAACTGCAAAAATAACTGCATCTGCCTCGAAGGTTTTGTCGCCGCAAACAACGCCAGTTGCTTGATTGTTGCTGTCAACAATCAAATCAGTAACTCGTTGGTTTGTCAATACTTTTGCGCCGAGTTTTTCCAGGCGTTCGACCCAGGGGCGAAATATTTTTTCTCCGACTGTTCCGCGACACCAAACTACATCAAAATCCGGTTGGTGGGCTAAGATGAAATAATAAAGCATTCCCAAAGCTGCGGCAGCAGAACACTGTTCTCCTGGTGCAAATAAACCTACTAATAACATCGGTTCAAAAGCATCGCGGTACAGTCTTGCAGAAACGCCAAACTGTTTGAACAGTTCGCGGGCTGTGACGCGATCGTACCTCCGCCAAGCTTCGTCGGAATTGTCGAAATCTAGGACGGCGTAGAGTAAGGGTAAGGCTGAAAGCCGATCGACTAATGGCAACCTTTTAAATCGGGTGTAAAGAAAGGTTCCTAACGGTGTGGGAAGGATCGGTTCGTCCTGAAAAATCGGCGATTCTACTTCCAATCCGGCGGGTGAATACTGACAAGAACGAGTCCAAGGCGTGAAGGGATCTAGTCCTAATTCCTTGACTAAGGAAAAGATATTTTTGTAGGGATACCAGAAGCCATGAATCCCAGCTTCTACGGAACGCCCGCCGGCGGTTTTCCACCCTGCAACTAAGCCTCCCGGATAAGGGCCAGCTTCTAACAGGGTGACATCATAGCCTTGCTGGGTTAGGTGATAGGTAGCGCCTAAACCGGCCCATCCTGCACCGACGACGACTATTTTTGGGGTTGACGATTCTGCTGACATTGCGTACCTCTTGATAATTTATTAATGATGACATAATTCATAAAATGCGGATTTGATATAAAATGTGTTGAATTATGTGCTAAATTTCGCTTGAGTGAATAATGAGTGTCAAAAACCGCCAGCAGACTAACTTGTTGCTGCTATTATTTCCCGCCACCGTATGGCTGATGGTTTTCTTTATTTTGCCCGTGCTAATTGTACTGTTGTACAGTTTCTTAGAACGCGGTACTTACGGCGGTGTTACTTGGATATTTACTCTCAGCAACTACCAGCGTTTGTTCAGCGGACTGTTCTTAGGAGTAATTGGGCGATCGCTCTGGCTGGCTTTTTTGACAACTGCCGCTTGCTTGTTAGTTGGCTATCCCCTAGCATTCTTTATCGCCACCCGTTCTCCCCGCTGGCGAAATGCTTTGCTTTTGCTGGTAATTATTCCATTTTGGACTAATTTTTTAGTGAGAACCTACGCCTGGATCATACTCCTGCGCAGCGAAGGAGTAGTTAACACAGCCTTGCAAAGCCTGCAAATTATTAGCGAACCGTTAAACTTGCTTTTTACGCCTTTCGCTGTGGCGATCGGTCTTATTTACGGCTATTTACCTTTCATGGTTCTGCCTTTATATTCTAGCATAGAACGCTTCAATTTTTCATTGGTAGAAGCCGCTCACGATTTAGGGGCAAACGATATCCGCACTTTATGGCGCGTATTTTTACCATTAACAAGCCGCGGTATTGTTGCAGGATCTATTTTAGTTTTTGTTCCCGCCGTCGGCGCTTTCATCACACCGGATATATTGGGGGGATCTAAAACAGTTATGGTGGGAAATTTGATTCAAAATCAGTTTATGAAAGCCCGCGACTGGCCTTTTGGATCGGCGCTTTCTATGCTGTTGACGGTAATCATATTGATTCCTGTGTTAATTTACTTCCGCGTGTCTGATGAAACTTAATAAGGTAAGGTATACACAAATCTTTGCACCCTGCGTTTAGGTTAAGATGCGCTAATGACTAATGACTACTGACTAATGACTACTGACTAATGACTAATGACTAATGACTAATGACTAAAACAAAACTAGACTTGCTCGTGCGGGCGATCGGCAAAAAGTGGCTTTTGGTACAAGCTGCACTAGCATTTGCCTTTCTTTACTTGCCCATTCTCATCTTAATTATTTACTCCTTTAACGCCTCCAGATTCAATGCCGTTTGGCGCGGGTTTACCCTCGATTGGTACCGCAGTTTGTTTGGCAATACAGGCGGGACGATTGCTACGAGTAGTAGCGCCGGAATCTTGACAGCCCTTAACAACAGCTTGCTAATTGCAGCTATTTCGACTGTGTTAGCCACAATTTTTGGTACAATGATCGCGCTAGCACTCGAACGCTTTCATTTCCCAGGACGCAAAGCAGTAGAGGCTTTACTGTTTTTGCCGATTATCATGCCCGAAATTACGATCGGCATTTCGCTGCTAGTTTTCTTTACCCTAGTATTTCGGATCGTAGAAAATCTCACGGGACTTCGCCTCAATCTCGGCTTACCTACCGTAATTATCGGTCACGTTGTTTTTAATATTTCCTTTGTGACTATTACCGTCAGGGCGCGTTTGGCGGAACTCGATCCTCAATTAGAACAAGCAGCTTTTGACTTAGGCGCTAACGAATGGCGGGCTTTTTGGCGCATCACTCTACCCCTAATTTGGCCCGCTATTTTCAGCGCGGCACTCCTGGCTTTTACTCTGTCGCTGGACGATTTTGTCGTGACATTCTTTACCACCGGCGTCGGTTCGATGACGCTGCCGCTATTTGTTTACGGCATGATAAAATTTGCAGTGACGCCAGCGATTAATGCCATTTCAACTTTGATGTTGTTGGCTTCCTTATTGCTGGTTTTATCATCGTTAAAAGTTCAAAAAAGTTAAAAATTTTGCTTTCTGTGTCATAATTATTGTCGTCTGCAACTAACACAACCTATGAAACGCCTGCTGACTTTCTTAATTTTGTTTGTGATGAGTGCAACGGTGGCTTTCGGCTGTAGCCCCACAGGTGGCAACCAGCAGCAAGTGCTCAGCATTTACAATTATGCAAGTTATATCGCCCCAGAAGCGATCGCCCAATTCGAGAAAGAGAACAATGTTAAAATTCAATACGACACTTTCGAGAACAGCGACGCACTCTATGCCAAACTCAAACAGGGAAACCCCGGTTACGACTTAATATTTCCCGCCGATTACATGGTGAAAATCATGATCGCAGAAAATATAATTGAACCGTTAAATTTAAACAGTATTCCCAACCAAAAAAACCTAGAACCTAAATTTATCAATCAAGCTTTTGACCCGGGGAATAAATATTCTCTGCCCTACCAGTGGGGAACGATGGGAATTGGCTACAACGTGAAAACCACCAAGGGCGATATCAACAGTTGGGCGGCGATGTTCGACCCGAAATATACCGGAAAAGTGGCGTGGCAAGACGATGCCAGATACACATTTGCAGGAGTTTTAATGTATTTAGGATTTGATCCAAATACAACCAATCCCGAAGAGATTAACAAAGCCCGCGATTTGCTGATTAAGAGTAAAAATGTCATTGCAGCTTTTGTCCCCGACAACGGTCAAAATTTGCTCGATCAAGGAGAAGTAAATCTGACGATGGAATGGAGCGGCGATATTTTTCAGGTGATGACAGAAAATCCCAATCTCCGCTACGCTATTCCCAAAGAAGGAACAATTATCTTTTCTGACAACATGGCAATTCCCAAAGGTGCGCCCCAAAAAGAGTTAGCCGAGAAATTTATTAACTTTATTTTGCAGCCAGAAGTAGGGGCCCAAATTTCCAATTTTACCCACTTCGGCTCACCCAACAAAACAGCCATCGATCGAGGTTTAATTGACCCGAACGATTTGAAAAATCCTCAAATTTACCCGCCGGCTGAGGTGTTTGGCAAAATGAAATTATTGCAAGATGTCGGCAAAGCAACTGCATTGTACGATCGAGCTTGGACGGAAGTTAAAGCAGGGGCCGGAAAGTAGATATAAAACAGGTTTCTGCCGGGGCTGGTTTACTTCAATTTTTAGTTTGTATTGGAGTTGCAGCATCGTCAAGAACGGGCAAGATGCCCGTTCCACAATAAAATTAAGTTTTGTGGAACGGGCATCTTGCCCGTTCCTAAACAAGTAATGGAGAATGGTGCAAGATATCAGTTTAACCGGACTCGAACTCAGATTTTTATCACTCATACATACTAACACAATGCACGCTGTCGAAGTTTTAGAAGTTTCCAAAGTATTTAAAAGTGTCCGCAGTCAAGATTTCTTAGCTGTCGATAACATCAACCTGCAAATTTACGATCGAGAATTCTTTTCTTTACTCGGCCCTTCCGGCTGCGGCAAAACTACTACTTTGCGAATGATCGCGGGTTTTGAAATTCCCACAGCGGGCGAAATTTACATTCACGGTCAACCGATGCAAAATCGCCCGCCATTTCACCGCCCAGTAAATACGGTATTTCAAAACTATGCTTTATTTCCGCACATGACAGTAGCACAAAATGCCGCTTTTGGGTTGGAAATGGAGAATTTGCCTCAGAAAACAATTCGCGATCGCGTTGTTGAAGCCTTAGCATTAGTACAGTTAACCGATGTAGAAAAACGCTATCCCCGCCAACTCTCAGGGGGACAGCAGCAGCGAGTAGCCCTAGCAAGAGCATTAGTCAAACAGCCGTCTGTTTTGCTGTTGGATGAACCCCTAGGAGCGCTGGATTTAAAATTGCGTAAAGAGATGCAGTTAGAATTAAAAAAAATGCAGCGAAAATTGGGAATTACGTTTATTTATGTGACTCACGACCAAGAAGAAGCGCTAACAATGTCAGACAGAATTGCAGTAATGGAGGGAGGAAAACTGCAACAAGTCGGGACACCTGTTGATATTTATGAATATCCTAAAACGCGGTTTGTTGCTGATTTTATTGGCGACAGCAATTTTTTAAGCGGGCAAGTAGTAGAAAACCAAAACGCTCAAATAATAGTGTTGGTTGACCAGCAGTTGCCCGTGTTAGTTGCAACAGCAGAAGATATTCCCCCTGGGAAAGTTGTCACCCTGGTGTTGCGACCAGAAAAAGCTGCTATTTTCCCGGCTAATTGTGATGTTGAAAATAGCTGGCCGGGAATAGTAGAAGAGGCTATTTATATTGGCACTGACACGCGCTATACGGTGCGGTTGACTGCTAAAAGTTCGATCGCCCTTCGCCGACAAAACTTGCACAGAGATGACTTGCAGCGACACCAAGTCGGCGATAGCGTTCGAGTTGCCGTGCCGCCGGAAAGTATCTGTATTTTATAGCAGCAGGAAGAAGGCAGACACGACACGGATTTTCACACGAATGCACGTATTATAGTGGCACTCAGGATTCATGAGTATAGCACTTACACATCAATAGCAAAGAAAACGGGTTTTTCAGTAGGTAAACTGATCTATTTCTACTGCTCCAAGTGCTTTTAGGGTTGATTTTTGAGCATCAGTTAGACCCGTAACACCTATAATATTCATACCTTCGTAAAGCCTGGGCGATCGCATTTTTTTTACACATTCTCCTGTCTCCATTTCCCACAGCTTAATAGTTCCATCGGCACTGCCACTGGCTATGGTTTTACCATCGAGAGAAATTGCGATCGCCCATATCTGAGACGAATCATTCTGTAAGATTTTAACACATTCCCCGGAGCACACATCCCACAACCGGATCGTTTTATCGTGACTGCCACTGACCAAAATTCGCCCATCTGGACTAAACCGGACGCACCATACCAAAGCCTTGTGTCCCTCTAAGGTTTTCAGACATTCTCCCGACTCAATATCCCACAGTTTTATCGTTTTGTCGTCACTGCTGGTTGCTAAAATCTTTCCATCCGGACTGAAAGCAACTGAAAACAGCAAACTGGTATGACCTGAAATGGTTTTGAAACATTCCCCAGAGCAAACATCCCACAATCTCACCAGCCTATCATCGCTGCCACTGGCTAAAATTGTGCCATCTGGACTGAAAGCAATTGACCAAGCACGACAACAATCTGACAAAATTTGGTAACATTCACCAGTCCGAACATTCCATAATCGGAGATTGTGAAAATTATCGCTACTTGCTAATGTGCGACCATCTGGACTGAAACTAACAGAAAATACAAAGTTGTTGGCAATGCTTTTACCTTCCTGCATTACCCGCAGCAATTGACCCGTAGCGACATCCCACAAACGGATAATGCCACGACTACTGCTGCTAGCAAGCACTTGACCATCTGGACTGAAGGCAACACACCAAACCCAATTTGTATGTCCTGGCAGTGTTTTGCTGCATTTACCAGATTGCAGGTCCCATAATTTGAGCGTTGTGTCATCGCTACCGCTGGCTAAAAACTGCCCATCTGGACTAAAAACAAGCGATTTAATCCCAGCGCTGTAGCCATACAAAGTTCTTAATGATTCTCCTGTTTGCGTATTCCAGAGGGTAACGGTGCAATCTAAGCTACCACTTGCCAGAGTATGACCTTGCGGGTGAAATGCGATCGACCATATCCAACCGCAGTGTTTCTGCATAACTTGGCAACACCGTCCAGTCGCAACATCCCAGAGTCGCACCGTGCAATCATAGCTGGCACTGGCGATCGCACAACCATCTGGACTAAATGCGACTCCTACGACAGGATCGGTATGTGCCCGCAAAATCTTTAAACATTGTCTCGTAGAAATATCCCACAAACGAACCGTACAGTCCCAACTGCCGCTAACCAAGGTTTGACCGTCTGGACTAAAAGCGATCGATCGAATGATGTGTGTATGCCCTTCCAATGTGTTAATAATTTCCCCTGTTTCAAGCTGCCATAATTGTATAGTTTTGTCGTAACTACAACTCACCACAAGCTTACCATCTGGACTAAAAATCACCGTCGTTACAAAATTTGCGTGTCCCAGAAGCGTATTTAAACATTC
Source organism: Microcoleus sp. MOSTC5 (assembly GCF_036701825.1). Lineage (NCBI taxonomy): Bacteria > Bacillati > Cyanobacteriota > Cyanophyceae > Oscillatoriales > Microcoleaceae > Microcoleus > Microcoleus sp. MOSTC5. The sequence goes on from NZ_JAUBRK010000002.1 coordinate 121,915, forward strand.
ACCAGTTGCCACATCCCACAACTTAATTGTGCAGTCCCAACTCCCAGTAGCTAAGGTTCGACCATCGGGACTAAATGCAACGGAACCTACCCATCCGGTATGCTCTGTTAATATTTGAATACACTCACCCGTAGCCAAATCCCATAACTTGACGATGTGGTCAAAAGATGCACTTGCTAAAGTTTGATTATTGGGACTAAAAGCGACACCAGCAATCCAACTGGTGTGTCCTTCACAGGTGAGAAAATCTCGATAATCTTGGGTGCGACAGACTCGAATTTTACTATCGAGGTTGCCAACTGCCAAAAAATTACCATCTGGGCTAAAGGCAACAGATATAGCTCCATTTGAATTACTGGTAAGGACGGATTTAGACAGATCGGAATTAGCAAAGTTAACTCCATGCAAGTTTGTACCAATGAGATAAGCTTGCCAAATGCTCAAGTTCGAGAAATCATAGCCGCTTAATTCTATTTTCTGTTGAAGTAACAGATTAATCAGATTTCCACCACCATATCCAACTGAATTAGGAAAATGCGCTCGCAGACAAAACAAAACTTGATTTAGTTGATATTCAAAATCTTTTTTAGATCGTAACTCCCCCATTATTCGTTCAGCCAGCGGTGCTAATATCAATCGAATTTGACTTTCCCGAATGTAATCTTTTGCTTCTGCTTTGATTAGCGCATGGGTGACGAATAAATCGAGCTTTTTCGACTTAATTTCCCGCTCAAATCCTTCGATTAACTGTTCGGTAACATACTCCATTACCACAGGTTGTAAGCTGAATTTTCCGGCATTCTTCTCGATTAGCGATCGCCTGCTCAGAGATGACAAAGCATCCAGCAGTTTAGATTGTGAGGGGATGGAAACAAAATCGGCCCGTAAGTCGGTTATAGAAATCCATTCTCGATCGATCGCCAGCCAATACATCACCTGCTTTTCCAAGTCGGACAACCGCCGAAATTGTCCGTTGAGCAGAATATTGATATCTCCAAACGCGATCGCTCCATGCTCCAAAAAGTTGGTAATATTGCCATCAAATAAATCTAGAACAGTTGTCGAGACAATTTTGAGTACCAGTGGATTGCCGCAATAATGTTGAGTTAAATTTATCCAATCGGTTGCTGTTTCGGAAAAACAGCTATTGGCTTGTAAAATTTCTTGCACTTCCAAGGAACTTAACCCGATTAAGGGTAAGGTTCGCACAGGTGAGGTTTCGCCTTCCAACAACATCAAAGCTGTGGGTTTTTCCCGACTTGTCAAGACAAGACAACTAGAATGGCATTCGCTTCCCACTCGTCTGAGAACTTCCTCGTAGCCCTCATAGCCTTCTCGGTATTGCCCTGCTTCGGATATTGCCCCATCGGCACCCCCTAGAATCGCATCAAAATTATCCAGGATCAAAAGACAGCGTGAGGAGCGTAAATACCCCATCATTTGAGAGATTTGAGCCTCAAGCGATGTCGGGATTGCTATTTCTTGTTGGTTAGATAGAATTTGAATCAGCGTTGATAATACGTCCTCAAGCGGTGGTGCATTGCGCAAGGAATACCAGATGAGAAAGTCAAATTCATTTTGAAGTGCGATCGCTACTTTTGCAGCCAATGAGGTTTTGCCAATTCCACCCATTCCTACCAAGCCAACCAAACGACAGGAGTCGGTAACAATCCATTGTTGCAGTCGCACTAATTCCTGATTTCGACCGTAGAATGTGGAGACATCAACCATTTCTCCCCAGTGGCGGTGCGTTGCAATTTCTTGTTGTTGAACTTGCAGTTGCAGCGGTGGTATTTTTTCTATCTCTGTGTTCACTAATTCGACGGGTGTCTGACGCGATCGCCGTCCTATGACTGCTTGAAGATTGCTTTTAGTAACCTTTTCTCCAAGTTCAGCACTGAGTAGTTGCCATAACTTGTAACCCACATCCTTAATATAACTAGCGTCATAGCCAGCGCGATCTGCAATATCTAAATAAGATAGCCCTTCCCAAGATTCGCGAAATACAATCTCTTGGATGTTGCTGAGGGAAGTTGGGGCGATCGCTGTATCTAAAATTCTCAGCGCTTCTTCCACAGTCATAACTTTACAGCACCTCTAAATTAGTCTCCTGAGATCTTGCGGTTATTCGCGTGAGAAGGGTTAAGAGGGCCCATCACACAAGAAAAATTAACCTCTTGTGGGTTAGGCGTCTCCCCGGCTTAGTCTATGGATGCAAAATCTGAGTCTTCTTACTTTAACAAGACTTTTGGAGATTTTTCCGAAAATAGCACTCTCAACAGTTACAGCAGATTTCAGTGCAGAGATAGAGGACACGGCAGTGCCGTTTCCCTACAGCGATCGATTTCCGGGGTAAGTAACCCGGATTTAGTATTAGGCACCAATACCAAAGAAACCGGGTTTTTTATCCTTACTGCGGTTTGCAGCGAAGGATTTTGGTCCATCAACCCGGTTTGCGATCGCTCGTGCGAAAGTCGTATGACTTTTTCAGACTATTTTTTCCTGACTTTTTACGACTTTTTCTTGTCGTCGAACTGATACCGATTGTTTAACTTGGGTTTATAGCAAAACAAAGTCTTGCAATTTCAACAACAAGACTCGCTCAATTCCCAATCACCTATTTGGGTGATTGTCTTTAAACAACAGGAGAAAGTAACATGGCAACCATCACAGGTACCGAAGGCAATGACAACCGGTTCGGCACATTTGAGAATGACATAATGAGAGGCTTTGGAGGAAACGACACTCTTACAGGTGGCTTTGGTGATGACCTACTGTTGGGTGGGTCGGATAATGACCAACTGTTTGGTGAGAATGGTAATGACACACTCGATGGTAGCTCAGGTCAAGACCAACTGTTTGGTCTTGGTGGTAATGACCAACTGTTTGGTCGCGCAGGTAATGATGTACTGATTGGCATTGGACCTTTTTTTGAGAATGAATTTGACAGCCTGACCGGTGGCGGTGGGGCAGATATATTTGTCATTGGTCTGGCCCAGGGCCCCTTTGGCTACAGCGGACCTGACCATGCTATAATTCGCGATTTTTTCTCGTCAGACGGTGACAGAATTGCGGTCCAAGGTAGCGTCTCAGATTACCGATTTGTGTCTAACCAAAATGTTTCTGGTAATGCAGCAAACGATACGCAAATATTCAAAGGCAATGACCTATTTGCCATTGTTAACGACAGATTGGTGTCGAGCTCTAACTTGTTTACCAATACAGGCAATAACCTCTTCTAGGCTGGCGATCGCAAATCAATTAAAACCTTACTGATTGGATCGCAATCCTATTTGAGAGGTGCATTACTCGCAGGCTAACTGGAATTTCTCCCTATGGGGGAAGTTCCGATTAAAAAGAGTCAAAAATTATCGATCGAAGATGTCGATCTACCGAGTCGGAGTTGAGAGCCTCCGCGCTTTTAGCCCGAGGGTGAAAACAAGAGAAAGACTTTTGTAGTTATGCACATCCAACAAGTTCCCAAACTCGCAAACTTTTAAGGTGGGGGAATTTCCGGCGAGGGGGAAGGCGCGGGAATCTCCGCAGGAGTTGGTTCTGGCGACGGCGCGGGAATCTCCGCAGGAGTTGGTTCTGGCGACGGCGAGGGACTCTCAGCACCGGGCGAGGGACTCTCACTCTCGGCACCGGGCGAGGGACTCTCAGCACCGGAGGAGGGAATATCGGCACCGGGGGAGGGAATATCCGCAGGAGTTGGGGCGGTAGTTTCCGGCGGTGGCGGCAGTTGTTCGGGATCGGGGTTCTGGTTTTGGAGGCTGCGCACCCACAAACCTAAACCCGCGAAGACTAGCATCAGCACCAACAGTCCCAACATTGGCCCCAAACGCTTGGGCTTCTGTTTTTGAACTGGTTCCGGGGCGGGGGCAGTTTCGGGGTACAGCAACTGTTTGGAGGATTCAGAAAGCTGAGATTCTGGCATCCTCCCGGTTTTCTGGAGGGATGCAGATCCTGACATCGGCAGCGACACCGAAGCTGCTGACACCGGCGCTGACACTGGCGCTGACGCCACCGCCGGATCCAACAGTACCAATCTCTCCGGCGACATCCGACAGTGAGTCGCTACCACGGAGGAGTTGTCGTAACCGTTTTTCTCGTTGGCGAGACGAATCCAAGACTGAACCGCGGCTTCCAAAGACATTTTGCCCTCAAGCACCTCTGGGCCGTAATTCTCCCAAGATTTCTCTACCCAGTCGTTGTCGCTCAAACCGTCGGAACACAGCAGCAGTAAGCCTTCCTCTTCGACAATAAATCGCTGAATCGTCGGGCGCAGGAAATCGCCGTCCCGCGTGCCCAAAGCTTGAGTCAGGGCTCCTGCATCCGATCGCAGTTGAGTTTCCCAGTATAAACTGTGTCCTAGCTGTACTTCCCTTGAGGCTACGTCGTCGTCCACAGTCAGCCGCTGACAGTAATTTTTGCCAATCCAATAAGCGCGGCTGTCTCCAACATTGACTAAATAAAGTTCGTGGCTGTTATTCGAGGGCAAATCCTCGGAAATTTTCACTTTTTGAGGCAACTGGAGGGCCATCACCAAAGTCGTTCCCATCCGCTGCCGCAACTCTTTTCCCTGCTCGTTATTTTGAGCGGAAATTACATTATTCACAACTCTCACTATTTCTTCGAGTTGCTTGATGACCATTGTTGGCGTCATCAACTCTTCTTGTTGAGTGATTTCTGAGAGCAAATTTTGGATTAAAGCTTTCAGGGACTGGACGGCTAATTGACTGGCAACTTCTCCTCCTTCGTGGCCTCCAACCCCGTCGCAAACCATTGTCAAGTAAGGAATTAGTTTGTCGCCGCCTGAAGTTTTGCTAGATTGAAAATCAGCAGCAGTCGGATAGCAACTGTCTTCATTTTGAGAGCGCTGCGGCCCGGTATCGGTCATGCCGACTACTTCTAAGTGCAGAGGCAATTTAGCGGCTTGTTCTAATAGTAAATCGTTTAGTTCCAGGGCGATCGCGTCGAAATTCATGCTGCTGCGGCGCATAAACTGACAAATCTCTCCGAGTTTCGGCTGCACCTCGGGTTGCGCTGATTCCACCAAACCCGACCACACATCTCCCAAATCCCGCAGCGTCGGCACAAAATTGCCGGGGTGCAGTTCCCGCAGGCGTACCCGCCAACCTTCCACCCGCAAATTTTCCGGTACTAGCAAACTCGAAGCGACTCCCTGTTCCGACAGCGGTATCCACAGTTGGAGCATTTGCCACAGCCAGTAAACTTGGCGCGCGGCGCTTGTCCCAGACCAAGATTCTAAAATAGAAGGATACAGGCGACCAAAATTATTGATGGGCACATTTTCCAACAACAGCACCTCTGCCGCTTCCGGTGCTTCCCCCAGCGAACAAAAACCGTATACTTCCGGCGTATGCAGCCGTTGGGGATACAAATGCAGGTAAGGCATAATCGTATCCGGCAGTTGTTCCGGGACGCTGGGAGGCAGAGCTGGACGGCTGTCGAGCCAGATTTGGGGTGCAATGACAAAGTATCGATCGGCTATTACCTTACCCGCCGGCACTTCCTCGGCTGCTTGCCCTACCGCCCACACGTAGCGATAAATTAAATCGGTTTCGCAAGCTGCACAGTGCTGGCGGCCAAAGGTATTGCGGGGCTCGGCACAGCTAAGATTCGGGCAATAAATGGGTTCGGAGAAACTGCTGATCATATCGAAATAGTTTGTGTAAAAAGATTCTGAAGATATATGATTCGCCAGCCCAAATTCATGAGCTTGAGAATAAACTGATTTTAGCCCCTATCAATTTCTTAACTGCCTTTGGGCCCCTAGAAATTGTAGTTTCTGCCAGTCTGCACCGACTAAAATTGTAATTTAAGTTACTAAACTCTGACTTCGAGTAGGATGGAGGCCTCAACCTGGTAAGGCTGCGCGACAAATCGCTCTGAGGGCCCGCAAGTGGCAAACCCTTGCACAGTCAGTTGTTTGCAATTGTTAAATCTTAAATTTCCAATCTAAGATCTAAATAGTATCACCTATTCTTTTTATGATCTGGACTCCCACGCTCCTTTGGCTGCTAGCTGGGTCTTTGCTCTGTTTGGCAGAGCTATTTCTCCCGACTGCTTTTGTCGCTTTTATGATGGGACTGAGCGCCTTCGCTGTAGCTGGATGCTCTCTAGTTCTACCTTACGTTAATTTACAAATATTCCTGTGGATGGTATTTTCGACAGTTTTTGTGCTGCTGTCCCGGCGGTTGATACCAAAAGGCAAGGCAAGGGCGATCGCAGATTCTCAGGAAGCAAAAACTTTAACAGAAATTCCCCCCGGAGAAGCCGGCCGAGTCATTTATGAAGGGAATTCTTGGCAAGCTCGCTGCGAAGACACCAAGGCCACCATTCCCCCCAACCAAAACGTAATTGTCGTGGGACGAAAAGGCACTACTCTGATAGTTTTGCCAGAACATTTATTGCATTCTTAAACAAAATGCGTAATTAATCACAGGCAATTAGTAGTTAGTCATTAGTCATTAGTCATTAGTCATTAGTCCACAAACATTTAAAAGTCAACAGTCAACATTTATAGGAGGCGACCGTGGAACAATTTTTTTTACTTGTATTTTTAGCACTAGGCGGGTCAGCCCTCGCAGGTTCCGTCAAGATTATAAATCAGGGGAATGAAGCGCTGGTGGAAACTTTAGGTAAATACAGCGGCAAAAAACTGGAACCCGGTTTGAATTTTGTCAAGCCGTTTCTCGATCGCGTCGTTTACGAGCAAACAATTCGGGAAAAAGTCTTAGATATTCCCCCGCAAGCTTGTATTACCCGGGATAACGTTTCTATCACAGTTGATGCTGTGGTTTACTGGCGGATTGTAGACTTGGAAAAAGCTTGTTACAAAGTAGAAAATCTCCAGTCAGCAATGGTAAATATGGTGCTGACTCAAATTCGCGCCGAAATGGGTCAACTGGATCTCGAACAAACCTTTACTGCTCGTTCTCAAATTAATGAAATATTGCTCAGAGATTTAGATATTGTTACCGATCCTTGGGGAGTGAAAGTAACGCGGGTAGAACTGCGCGATATTATCCCTTCTAAAACTGTACAGGAATCAATGGAATTGCAGATGGCAGCCGATCGGCGGAAGCGGGCGGCAATTCTGACATCCGAGGGCGAACGCGAGTCAGCAGTTAACAGCGCCAAAGGTAAAGCTGAAGCGCAAGTTCTGGATGCAGAAGCGCGCCAAAAAGCGACTATTTTGGAGGCGGAAGCTCAACAAAAGGCGATCGTCCTGAAAGCTCAAGCAGAACGCCAAAGTCAGGTTTTGAAAGCTCAAGCTACTTCGGAGGCTTTGCAAATAATCGGCAAAACTCTGCAAAATGACCCCAATGCCGGCGAAGCTTTACAATTTTTGTTAGCTCAAAACTATCTGGATATGGGTCAAAAAATTGGCACCAGCGACAGCAGCAAGGTGATGTTTATGGACCCGCGCAGCATTCCCGCTACGATGGAGGGATTGCGATCGATTGTTGGGGAAGGTAATAAGGCTGATTAGCCAGTTGGCAGTTGGCAGTTGACTGTTAACTGCTGACTGTTGTGATTACCTATTACCTATTACCAAATTTAAGATTCTTGAGCCAAAGTACACCGATCGCACAATCCGAAAAACTCCAAAGTGTGATAATAAATCTTGAAAGAATGAGATTGTTGCAGTTGGCTTTCTAAGTGGTGAACCGGGCATTCGTCGATCGTAATGGAGGCGCCGCATTCGAGACAAGTTAGGTGGTGTTGATCTTGGTGGGCGGCACCGTAGAGAGACTCGCCACTAGCGAGGGTTCTGACGTGAACGAACCCCTCTCGCTTTAAACCGTCGAGGGAGCGGTAAACGGTTGCTAAGCCCATGCTTTGGTCGCTGTTACGCAGTTCTAAGTAGATATCTTGCGCTGAGAGCGATCGATTCAGGACTTTGAGCAAGTTTAAAATACGCTCCTGACTGCGGGTGTGGTTGGTTCTCATAATTTTTTTCTCGAATCTGCTGGAATCAAATTTGTCCCTATTTCTAGGCTATCTCACTTGGGGGAGTTAAATGGCGATCGGCGCGCTGCTCGGTTGTAGAATAAAATGGCGCTAACTTTCACATCACCTACCGCAACATTCCCGTGACTCAGAAATATCTTGCCCAAATCTATGTTACCCTCCGCCCTTCGGTTTTAGACCCCGCCGGCACTGCCGTACAGTCTGGTTTGCAACACATGGGATACGACAATGTTGAGCGCGTGCGTATCGGGAAATACGTTGAATTGACGCTGACTGCTGCTGGTGAGTCGGAGGCCCGCGAACAACTCGATCGCGTTTGCGACCAACTTTTGGCGAATCCAGTTATTGAAAATTATCGCTTTGATTTGACTGAAATTCCTGTTGCTGTGGAGACAGCGGCGACATAAATGCGATCGCCCCTAGGGTGTTTTTAAACCCGGAGATCCCCCCTAACCCCCCTTAATAAGGGGGGGACAAGAGGGTTCTTAAAGTCTTTGTTAAAAAGCGGGGACAAGAGCATTCAAAGTCTTCGTTAAAAACACGAAAACTCTGAGCACTCAAAGTCCCCCTTCTTAAGGGGGATTTAGGGGGATCTAGACTTTGATACAAGCGATAGAAACATAAGATTTTAGTCTTAAGTTGACCCCTCTTCCTTCTTCCTTCTTCCCTCTTCCCTCTTCCCTCTTCCTTCTTCCTTCTTCCTTCAGCTTATGAAATTTGGAGTTATTGTTTTTCCGGGTTCAAATTGCGATCGCGATGTGGTGTGGGTGACTCAAGGGTTACTCCACCAACCGACGCGGATGATTTGGCACGAAGATACCGATATTTCGGATATTGATGTCATTGTAATTCCCGGTGGTTTCAGTTACGGAGATTATTTGCGGTGCGGCGCGATCGCCCGTTTTTCTCCGGCGATGCGGGCTACTGCGGAACACGCGAAACAAGGAAAGCTTGTATTGGGCATCTGCAACGGTTTTCAGGTGTTGACTGAAGCTGGTTTGTTGCCCGGTGCTCTGGTGCGGAATGCGGGATTGAATTTTATTTGCGATCGCGCTTCTTTGAAAGTTGTACGGGGTAATACTCGTTGGACTGCGGCTTATACTACGGGTGAAATCATCGATTTGCCGATCGCCCACGGCGAAGGCAACTATTATGCTGATGCGGATACATTAGCAGAGTTAGAAGACCACCAGCAAGTGCTGTTTCGCTACTGCACAGAGGCGGGAAAAATTAGCGATGCTGGCAATCCCAACGGTTCGTTAAATAATATTGCCGGTATTTGCAATCGCCAAGGCAATGTATTAGGAATGATGCCGCATCCAGAACGGGCATCCGATCCGATGTTGGGCGAAACTGATGGGGTGAAATTGTTTCAAAGCTTGCTGATGGCAACTGTTGCTGCTGTTTTGTAGTTGATATTTACCTCGGATTTTATGAACAGGCAAGATGCCTGTTCCACAGTAGATTAAATTTGTTGTGGGGTGGGCATCTTGCCCGCCCAAAATGAACAGGCAAGATGCCTGTTCCACAGTAGATTAAATTTGTTGTGGGGTGGGCATCTTGCCCGCCCAAAATGAACAGGCAAGATGCCTGTTCCACAATACATCAAGTTTGTTGTGGGGTGGGCATCTTGCCCGCCCAAAAAAATACAATTTAGATTCGGGACAGCTTACCAACTTTTGAAAAGAAGAATATTTATTTTATGCCACTAATGGACTTAGCTAATTTTAAAACTAGGGTAATTGGATGCAGTGCGGTGATGGCTGTCGGGCAACTTATTTCAAATGCGCTAGCCAATCCGGCAACTCAAGCAGCAGCGGGTATGATGGGCGGCCCGATCGCAGTTGGGGGAGTTTCGATTTTGGCGGCGATTGCTACTGGTATAGCGGGGAATATCGCGGCTAATGACCTCGGAAATCGGATGACGGAACGGTTGAGCAAAAATCCGAGGATTCTCGACAATCACGATTTGATTAAGGCCGCGGGTGAGGCGATCGGCTATATTTTGAGAGAGGTTGCGAAGTCCGATCGCCTAATTGCGATCGCCGAAACCAAAAATTTGCCTTATCCAGAAACAGCACTCAGTCAATTAGCCGAGAAAACTCCTGAATACTGGCTGGATATTAACACGAATACAGCCGAATTGTCAAGGGGTTTAAATATTTCCGAAGACCAATTAACCAAGATTTTTTCTGCGGATGCCGAGGAGTTCGATCGAGTTACCGGATTGACAACGGCAGATTGGACAACTTTCGTCAACGAATTCGCGGCCAGCGAGGGGAAATCCTTCGATGCGGAAATTGTGGAATTTGTCGCGGACAAGCTGTACGCAACATTCCCGAAAGCGTACCGCGAAGTGCTGAAACTGGATGCGGCGAATGGAGGAGAAAAGTTTGCCGCGATGCTGTTGAACCTGCACCAAATTGCTTTGGCGGAACTCAAAAAATTGGGGCTGAAAAATGGGGAAATTCTGGACAAATTGGAGGCGGTGGCGACTGGGCAGCAGATTTGTCAAGTGATGGGGAAATTGGAAGCCATAGAAATTGGCATCCGCGACGATTTGGCGCAACTTAAAACATCACTGGAACGATTTATCGATACTTCCGCGCCCAGATTGCCGCCTCCCTACGAGTGCGAAACGATTATTGCAGACCGGACTCAAGACTTTACCGGTCGCCAATTTGTGTTTGCAGCAATTGCCGATTTTTTGCAGAACAATCGCAAAGGCTACTTTGTTTTAGAAGCAGATCCGGGTGTCGGGAAAAGTTCAATTATGGCCAAGTTAGTGCTGCTGCTGAAGCGGCGCTGCGTTGCCCATTTTAATTCGCAATCTCAAGGCATTGTCCGCACCGAACAATTTCTGGAAAATGCCTGCACTCAGTTAATTCGAGGCTATCAACTAAATTATCCGCAACTGCCGGAAAATGCGACCAGAGATGGCAACTTTCTGAGTCGGTTGTTGGGGGAAGTCAGCACTAAATTGGGCGGCAAAAAGTTGATTGTGGTGGTGGATGCCCTGGATGAAGTGGATTCTAGTTTGCAGGGGCGCGGCAGCAATGTCCTGTATTTGCCAGATGCTTTGCCGGATAATGTTTATTTTATTGTCTCGAAGCGACCGGAATCTCTGCCTTTGCCAAATCATCAGGTTTTTGATTTGATGCAGTACAGTGCAGAAAGTTTGGCGGATGTCAAGCTTTATATTGACAAACGCACCAGCAACAGCGCGTCAATTCAGAGTTGGATTAACCGTCAAAATTTGCAGCGAGAACAGTTTGTGGCGGCGGTGGCGGAAAAAAGTCAGAATAATTTTATGTACCTGCGCTACGTGCTGAATGATATCGATAGCGGCAAGTACAGCGATGTGAATTTGCAAGATTTGCCGAGGGAGTTGGAAGGATATTATGACAAGCATTGGATGCAAATGATGGGGCGGGAAGACGATCCGCTGCTGGAGATGAGGGTTAAGATTATCTATGTGCTCTCGAAAGCGCGGGAAGCTGTTTCTCGCGGCTGGATTGCGAAATCGGTAGGGGAAACGGATTTTAAAGTGCAGCAGGTGTTGAAGAAATGGGAGTCGTTTTTGCGGCAGCAGCAAGTTGATGGCGAAATTCGCTACAGCATCTATCACAACAGTTTTCGCGACTTTTTGGCAAAAAATGAAACGGTGCAATCTGCGGGGGTTGACGTTGAAAAGCTCAACCGCCAAGGTATGGATAACAGGTTAAAAGGAGCGCCGCTATGAGCGATTTGGGTGTGTGGTTGTCGCAGCAAAGTCGATCGGAACGAGAATATTTTTTGAAGTATCAACCCAGGGATTTTGTGGAAACTTCGGGAGAGTTCGATCGTTATTATCGTTGGGTGACGGATTTTGGTTTTATTGAGGCGAAGTTGGAATTGTTGGGGGTACAAGCGTTAATTGAGGATTACGATTTGGCGAGAAATTCTGATGTGTTGCTCGCCCAGGAGCAAAGGCAAACGCTGAAATTGATTCAAGGGGCAATTCGCAAGTCGGCGCACGTTTTGGATGAGGATAAAACTCAACTTGTAGAGCATTTGTGGGGGAGGTTGTGGGATTTTGAAGCGCCTGATATTCAGGGGTTGCTGGAACAAGGAAGGCAATCGAAAGATAGTCTTTGGCTGCGGCCTTTGAAGGCTAATTTAGAGCGGGCAAATGAAGGGGCGCTGCGGACGCTTGTCGGTCATACTCAGTCGGTATATGCAGTGGCGATCGCACCAGACGGTAAAACCGCGATTTCTGCTTCATCGGATAAAACCCTGAAAATCTGGGACACCGAGACAGGTACCGAAGTTAGAACCCTCACCGGTCATACTAGCGGGGTATATGCAGTGGCGAT
>NZ_JAUBRK010000002.1:134370-196278 GCF_036701825.1 Microcoleus sp. MOSTC5
ACCGGTCATACTGACTCGGTATATGCAGTGGCGATCGCAGCCGACGGCCTCACAGCGATTTCCGCTTCATCGGATAAAACCCTGAAAATCTGGGACACCGAGACAGGTACCGAAGTTAGAACCCTCACCAATCATACTAACGGGGTACAAGCAGTGGCGATCGCACCAGACGGCCTCACAGCGATTTCCGCTTCATCGGATAACACCCTGAAAATCTGGGACACCGAGAGTGGTACCGAAGTTAGAACCCTCACCGGTCATACTAACCGGGTACAAGCAGTGGCGATCGCACCAGACGGCCTCACAGCGATTTCCGCTTCATCGGATAACACCCTGAAAATCTGGGACACCGAGAGTGGTACCGAAGTTAGAACCCTCACCGGTCATACTGACTCGGTATATGCAGTGGCGATCGCACCAGACGGCCTCACAGCGATTTCCGCTTCACGGGATAACACCCTGAAAATCTGGGACACCGAGACAGGTACCGAAGTTAGAACCCTCACCAATCATACTAACCGGGTACAAGCAGTGGCGATCGCACCAGACGGCCTCACAGCGATTTCCGCTTCACGGGATAACACTCTCAAAATCTGGGATTTGCTTAGTGGCCAAGAAGTTGCTAGTTTCAGCGGAGATGCTGAGTTTGATTGCTGTGCGATCGCCCCTGATGGAGTGACAGTTGTAGCGGGGGATTCGTTGGGCCGGGTGCATTTCCTGCGATTGGAGGGAGTTAGCGGCGGGCGATAATCGGATTTTTGGGTCGATTCGGGTGATCTAATTTGAAATTCTCGGCGGTTGAAATCCCGGCGGTTGGAAACCGCGTCTACACAAACGATGTCCGCCTACGCGGACGAAGAGGGTATTTGGAGATTGAAAATCATCAGGTGAAATCTTCAACCCGCGAAGGCGGGTTTTGTCTCTGTAGCCGCGGTTTCCAACCGCCGGGTTTTTTGGGTTTCAACCACCGGGTTTTTTGTGGATGAGCGATCGAATTTGAGAGAAATGTGCGATCGACTTTTATTGTTGGGAGATAGTATTCGGATCGATCGGCACAATTCCTTCGCTGGCGTAGCGAGTAAAATCCTTAACATTTAGCATCAAAATATGTGCTCCACCATTTGCTTTCATAATAGCCACAAGACGAGCATCATGTACCTGAATTCCCGAAACTCTGTAGCTAACAACTAACCTACGCCACTCGGAGTATGTTAAATGCGTATCGGGAAACAACGGAAAAAGACGCTCTATCCGCTGTAACAGGCGATCGGCATCAGCAGGAGTCAACCCAAAGCCATTTTTCTCGATCGGGCGAGTAACCACATTCCAAAACTCAACGCAGTTTTGTGATGCTACTTGCAGTTTATATCCATCTTGTCGCAATTTTTTTACGGCAGTTCGGGTTACAGGGTATAAAGGATGAGAGCGATCGGCAAACCGCAGCAAAATATTCGTATCCACAAGACATAACATTGCTAAGGGTGATCCTCGTAGATGCCTTCACGACTTATGGCAAAATCTGATAGCATAGGGACATTTACTCCCATGTTTTTAATGGAATCATCAGCCAATTCATCTAAAATTATTTCAAACTCGCGATCGCTGATTTCTGCCTCAGAATCACTTACTCTTGATAACAGACCGGGCCCTGACTTCCAAGTTAGAAAATCAACAAAATTAAGAACAACTTCTAGCTGCGGTTTACCTAAATAACGCAGCTTACTTACAATGCTTTCAATTACAGCTTCCATATATTTATAGTTGAGCTTTAATTGTGATTAATTTCAGGAAATTATAGCAAAAATATCAAATTTTGTCAAATTTACCCAACTGCGAGAGAAGGGGAAGGGATCTCGGCTTTTAGGGAAAGGGGCGATCGACTTTTTGGGAAATCGGCGATCGACTCTTCAACCCGTCGGGTGGGCTTTGAGCAACGCCCAAAAAGTTAAATTTAAATGCAGAACACCCGATCAATCAACCCTTGGCTCATCCAATCCCAGCGGCACGAAATATTGACTGTAAACCACACTATCCGATGCCCAAAGCGGCCGCCAATAAACATTTTGCATCACCGCTTTCTCCCCATCACCCTCAGCAGGCCACTGAAAACTGACGATCGCAATATTGCTATATCCCACAATCTCATCACCCTCTTGCAGCCAGCGATTGCGCCACAACAGCGATATAAAATTCCACAACCTGCGCAGCACTGACAATCGTTTATCTGTATGCGATCTATTTGACGCAGTTCCCTTTTCTAGCTGCAAAAACATCCGAGCTTTTTGTCGTTTTATCCAGTCAACCCGATAGCCCCAATCAGGCAGAGATTGTCTATTTCTGACAGCAGCCGCCAAAGCTTTCTTTCTGCCACCCCTCGAAATTTTAATTAATTCCAGCGGCTCATTCCATCCCAAACATTCGTGCGATCGCTCAGGAAGCAGCGACTTAATCTTAGTATGAATTAAATGCGTTTTCCACTCCTCATTGATAAAAGCACTAGCTGTCAACTGCGCCAACACAGAAGATTGACAATTTGATTGATAATTCGCCCCCTTCAAAAGCTCAATATTCGATCGAGAATCGCCAAAATGACAATCAGACCAATAACTCAGCCGCACAGCAGCAGCATAGTGAATATCCCCCGTCAACAGAATCACCCGATCGCGCTGTTTAAACAACTCTGACAACAGCTTCACAAAAGCCAACTCGTGAAAATTCCAAGCATCCCCCGCATCACTATTAAAAACCTTCCCCTGTTCCACATCCCACTTTTGCACCACATCAATAATCCACAAACCCACCAAATTTGTCGGCACAACCACCAGCGTCGCCTCAATCTCAAACTCCCCAGTTTTATTCAGCAAATCAGTCTCCTTCAAAGGTTTCTGAATTTGCTCCTCAAAACCTTTGTGAGTCAAAAGCATCGGCGGATCGATCGCGCTTTTCACCGGATACCCCCGCCAACTCCGCGTATCCAGCACAATCACCTCGTGCTTAAAACTTCTCACAGTAAAATGCCAATTCAAAACCTCACTTACACCCTCGCCACCCCGATCCAAAATAAAAACATCTTCATCTAATTTCAACTTAGGCAAATGAGTTTTCGGATCGAGCCCTGGAATTCCCAAATACGAAGCCGCCTCCTCCCAAGCAGAAACATCAGTCCCCGCCGAATTCGACCATTTTTCAGCAGTTGTTAATAATTTATATCCCGGTTTTTCGCGATCGAACTGTGCGGGCGTATTTCCCCAAGCCTGAAACACAGCGTAAGCCAGCAAAGCATTCTGCACCACCCGCCGGCCCAGCGGCTTCCCCAGCACCCGGTAACACCACTCTCGATTCAAATACAAATCGTCGCTAACATCATGGTCGTCGCAAATCATATAAGTAGGAATATTCGCTAGCGCCCTCCTCACCCTCCACAAGTTGCGAACAAAACCGTCAAGTTCAACAACTTCTCTATCCCAGACTTTTGCCTGCTTAGAATTTGGGCAAATATCCTTACCCTTCGGAAAACGCTCGCACCAAAGTACCGGCGACCAAACTAACAAATACATCGCATAATATTCGCCCAAGCTAAACAAGTGACTTTTAGCATTTTTGGGTTTATTCACCAACATCGCGGTAAAGCCGCCAAAATCTCTGGCAATATCGCTGCGAGTCCCCGGCTGTAACTCAATTGGTTTTTTGGACTCATACTTACCATCAGACGGTTTCTGAATAGGTGACTCTCTAAAAATTTCCCTCTCTTGGCCAACTGTATTTTCGTTTTCCGCATTTTTAGGTATACTGATACACAAATTCTTTTTAATTTGGGCATCATCCATCAGGGGTAAACTCTCTTCCCAGCCTAACAGGGTATCGCCAGCATCAGTCAAAGCCCACAGCATCGCATCGGCAACGTCGTCGCCGTAAATTTGGTCACCCGTTAAAAACAGTTGGTGGGGCCTGCTATTTGCCGTACTTGCAAACTGTTCGATCGAATTATCCAAGATTGGCAGGGCATCTCTGCCGTCTCCGTGGGGCTTGCGACAAGAACCGTGAACGATACGCAAATAGTTTAAATCGTTCGGCGGCAGGGCAAAAGTGGGCAACTGGTGAGCGAAATAACTGATCGTCTCCCGTCCCAAAGCCGACCAATCAGGGGACGCCGGCCACAGGCAAGAAATGAGATTTTCTTTCTCATTTTCTGGGACTGCAACCCCCGACGGCGACTCGCGACTCCCAGCAAACTCGATGTCATAAGCATAAATTTGCCCGGATGTCAAGACGTTGCCGTCGATCGGTTTAGCAGTCACCGCCACTACGTGCAGGTATTTGCCGAGCTGCACGGTAGAGTTCGCACCTTGGAGCAATGGCACCCCGACAATTTCGCCGGTTCCGCCCTCTGTCGAATAAACCTTGAGTTCGACTTGGCGAGGTGCTTTCAGAGCCAGCCAAACAGTCACTGCCCGACTTTCAGTCCGGCGCAAAATTGGGCCCGCAAGGATGAGCGGCAAATGATGAATTCGATGACTTAATGGCGTCCACGACATAGGATTTAAAAAATAAAAATTCAATCAGGGGTTTTCTAGCAATGAAATTTCAGGCGATCGAGCATCTGTAATCCGCTTAATTAATGCTAAGTCTGCCAACCCCAGTCTGCAAAATTGTAACAATTCATTAAGTAAAATTAATAATCAACCATGCTACAAGAAGAAAAATTACAGCAGTTCCTAGATTCAGCCCTGCAGCCGCCAGCAATTAAAACATCAGAACCCGCCGAGAGGCCCAACAGTCCGCCGCTCTACTCTTCACCTTTAGATCGGGCGATCGACCGCCACCCCCTCACCGTGGCTCCAGAAACCCCGATCGCCCAAGTGTTGGCTTTGATGAACCCGATGCGTGTCTCCTGTCGGCTTTATGGCGAAAAACCACACGCTCTTCCGAGTCCGACCAAGCGCAGTTGCGTGTTAGTCGTGGAAGATAATCGGCCCATCGGCATTTTTACAGAACGAGATATCGTCAAACTAACTACCGTAGCAGCTTGTGCGGTAGGACTGACAATTGCTGACGTAATGACTCGATCGCCCATTACTCTCAAACAATCCGAGTCTCAAGATATTTTCACAGCTATATTCACGTTGCGCCAGCATCAGATTCGGCATTTGCCCGTAGTGGACGAAGACTCGCGACTTCTCGGCATCATCACCCGCGAAGCCATTCACGAAGCCCTGCAACCGGTTAACTTGCTAACCAATTTGCGCTGTGCAGCAGATGTCATGACTAAAGATGTCATTTCGGCCCCAAAAACTGCCTCAGCCCTCGATTTAGCCGAACTCATGGTCAAGTATCGAGTTAGTTGCGTCGTCATTGTCGAAGAGCAAACTCAGCATCCACAGCGGGCGATCGCACCAATAGAAAATTACCAAATTCCGATCGGCATTGTCACCGAGCGGGATATTGTGCAGTTTCACGCGCTCGAATTAAACCTCTCGGAAATCCCGGCAGCAAGGGTCATGAGTGCGCCTTTATTTTGCATATCTCCCGCCGATTCCCTGTGGAGTGCCCATCAGTCGATGCAGCGGCACTGTCTCCGCCGTTTGGTAGTAGTTGGCAGTCACGGAGAACTTTTGGGCGTTGTCTCTGTGACAAGTTTGCCGCAAGTTTTTAACCAATCAGAAATGTACGGGACGATCGAGCTTTTGCAGCAAGCAGTTGACGATCGAGCCTCTCAATTGCAGGAAGCCAACGAACTTTTGCAGCAAGAAATTTTAGAGCGGCAGCGGGCCCAAGAAGCCCTGCGCCAAGCTCATGACGACTTAAAAAAACAAGTTGAAGAACGCACTGCTCAACTTTTAGAATCAAATGAATTGTTGAGACGCGATATTATCAAGCGCCAGCGAGTCGAAGAAGCGCTGCGGCGAAAGCAAGCTTGCTTGAAAAATCAAGCGCAGCAATTAGAGCAAACTGTACGAAAGTTGCAGCAAACTCAAACTCAATTAGTGCAAACCGAAAAAATGTCTTCTTTGGGACAAATGATTGCCGGTATCGCTCACGAAATTAACAATCCTGTTAATTTTATCTACGGCAATCTTTCCCACGCCAGCCACTACATCAAAGAATTATTCCAACTGTTGGAACTTTACCAGCAGCACTATTCCGAACCAGTCTCGGAAATTCGGGAAGCAGCAGCACAGATGGAAGTCGATTTTTTGGTAGAAGACTTATCTAAGATCATGTCTTCTATGCAAGTAGGAACAGAGCGCATCCGCCAAATAGTTGTATCGATGCGCAATTTTTCGCGATCGGATCAATCTAACATCAAGCTCGTTGACATTCACGAGGGACTCGACAGCACTTTGTTGATTTTGCAGCATCGGCTCAAAGCTTACGGCGCACATCCAGCTATTGACATTATTAAAGAATACGGTAATTTGCCCCTGATCGAGTGCTGTGGCGGTCAGATCAATCAGGTGTTCATGAATATTATCGGCAATGCTATTGATGCTTTGGATGAAGAAATTCAGAAAGGGGAATGGGCGAGGAGATATGGGAAAAATTTACCCCCGTCAACTCCTAGTTCTTCAGTGACTTCTCCCACTATTACAATTCGCACTGAAGTTGTTGGCGGCGATTTTGTGGCGATCCGCATTTCCGACAACGGGCGGGGCATACCGGAGGAGATTCGCCGCCAATTATTTGACCCGTTTTTTACTACCAAACCCGTAGGCAAGGGCACTGGGTTGGGACTGTCGATTTCTTACCATTTAATTGTGGAACAGCACGGGGGGCGGCTCGATTGCGTTTCGGAAGCTGGACGGGGCACTGAGTTTGCGATCGAGATTCCAATCGTCAGTTGTCATTAGTCATAGGATTGAAGAATTGAAGAATTGAAGAAATGGAAATGACTGATGAAGCTCGTAGTTTGGATCGCGGGCAGGGCTATTTCATTCTTTTTTTAAACTGGTATCAGTAGGTGCGATTCGTTTACCCGATAACCCGAAAGGGAGGATGGCTAGCAAAGATGGGGTAAACCCAATCAAGGGTTGGAGCTCGCACTTTAATCTCCCATAAATGACAACTTACTATTCATGCAGGTGAGGAAACCTAGCCGAGTAACTAGCTAGGGCTTGCTGAATAAAGATAACAAATCGATCCCTCCGGCTTCCCCAAGAAGTTGAAAAGGCTAGTAATAGCGGTTAAGTAAATCAAACGCTATATACAGGATACTAGCGTCGGTAAACGCTTGAATATCCGAACGAGCTGGTAGGGTGACTGGGTGGTCAAATGCCAGAATTCTTGGTAAGATAGCTCAAAACTCGTGCATCTCCAAGGGCGATCGTGTACCGAAAAGCTGAACAAGTTAATGGCCCAGCAGCAGAATTTGAACTCCCCTTAGGGGCAAGGTTGGCAACAAATAACCGTTGGGTGCTGATGGCCCAAGTAATTCCGGCCGTCAGAATTTGAAGCCGAATATGCTCAAAACTTCACCACAGAAATGGGTTCACCAGCTAAATCATTTCGGCTCGCCTTAGGGGCATTAATTATTAAGGAGAAATTGGGAACTAGCTCCGCGTGAAACCGTAAATAAAATCAGGGAAAACCCTTACCTACAATACTTTATAAGTCAATCATCCTACAGCAACGAAGCGCCATTCGATCCATCCTTATTAGTACACTTCCGACAAAGAATCAGCGCCGAACTCGTCAACAAAATCAACGCGGAAGTGGTGAGGAGATTGCGGTTAGGAACCAGCTCACATGAGGAAAAAAAAATCCCGAGCGAGAAAGCGACGCGCCTAAACATCAAGGAAAATTAATCCGCTTATGCCACTTGCGCTCCAGCCGATATTAGTTATCCAACGGACTTCTCTCTCTTAAATAAAGCAAGAGAACACACGGAAAAAATCATAGACATTCTCTAGAAAACGCTGAACTTTCTAGTTCTGAACAAACCGAGAACCTATCGCAAGATCGCCAGAAAAGACTACTTAGAAGTTGCCAAACAAAGACGACCTTCCGGGAAACAGAAAAGGAAAGCTCTGAAAAAACAACTCCAGTATGTCAAAAGAAACCTTTCTCACATTTCACTGTTAATCGAGTTAGGAGCATCCCTGGAAAGTCTCAGCAAAAAACAATATAAGACCTTGCTAGTAGTGTCCGAAGTCTATCGGCAACAATTGTGGTTCTGGCAAAATTACCAACAAAGTATTGCCGACAGGATTGTAAGTTTAAGCCAACCTCGGATTCGTCCCATAGTCGCGAGGAAAAGCAGGAAAATCAGTAGAGTTTGGAGCTAAGCTTTCAGCGAGTTGTTTTGAGGGATAGGTGATTTTACATCGAATCAGTTGGGATAATTTTAACGAATCGGGAGACTTCAAAGCTCAAATAGACGCTTATCACAAATTTACTGGTTATTACCTAGAATCTGTCCGTGTCGATAAAATTTGTCGGACAAAAGATAACCAAGCATGGTGCAAAGAAAGAGGCATTAGAATTAGTGGACAGGCTTTAGACAGACCTCCACTCCAGGTAAGCAAAGAAAAAAAGAGACAAGCCAAAGAAGATGAGAAAATTCGCAATGCAATTGAGGGAAAATTTGGACAAGGCAAAAGAAAGTTTAGTCTCGATCGAGTAATGACAAAACTTCCTACTTCACAGACTGCGATTGCTATTACTTTTTTAGTCATGAATCTTTCTACCTAGTTAAGACGGGTTTTTTGTGCCATTTTTTATCAAAAACTCAAAATAATACCTGTTAACCAAGTGATGATTATCAAAAGCTATTAATTGCTAAATCATAGACCAATTAAACTTATATTAGAGGAAGCTTAATATAGATGAGCGATCTCGATCGAACTTTTCCTTTACTTATTCAGCAAGCCTTAAGTAGGTAAAAATAAACATGGCCTGGGGAAACCGGGTTTTGCATTAATCCTAAACCGGCGGCTAGTATAGAGCATTGCCTTACCCGCACCTAATATTTTTTTTGTCGCGTCTGCCTACTTGTTAACTAATAACTTTTGAGGAAAGCCGCTTCTTCTCAATATATTGCTGGTGGTAATCCTCGGCCATATAAAATTCACCAGCAGGTTTGATTTCGGTGGCAATGTCTTTGTCGTATTTACCGGAAATTTGCAATTTTTGTTTGGAGGCGCGAGCCGCTTTTTCTTGTTCGGAATTGTGATAAAAAATCACAGACCTGTACTGTTCGCCTCTGTCGGGGCCTTGGCGATTGATTTGGGTAGGATCGTGACAGTTCCAGAATACATCTAGCAGTGCTTCGTAACTCACTTGCGATCGATCGTACTCTAGCAGCACAGATTCAGCGTGACCGGTGACTCTG
Source organism: Microcoleus sp. MOSTC5 (assembly GCF_036701825.1). NCBI lineage: Bacteria > Bacillati > Cyanobacteriota > Cyanophyceae > Oscillatoriales > Microcoleaceae > Microcoleus > Microcoleus sp. MOSTC5. Next base: position 143,699 of record NZ_JAUBRK010000002.1, read on the forward strand.
GCGCAAACATCCAGGTAGCAGGGATTGGGCCAGTGACCTCCTGTGTAGCCCGCAGCAGTCGAGACAACACCCGCAACGGCGCGAAACTTGTGTTCAACTCCCCAAAAACAACCGGCGGCAAATGTGGCTTTTTCCATCGTGTTACTCATCGTATTGCGCTCAAACTTGGCAATAAATTATGCTTGACATATTCCCATCAGTGTGCATTCCCAAACCAATCGCGGCTGTACGTAGTTTAGCAAATATTGTCGCGCTTTTTCCAAGGGTTCTAAGGGCGATCGACTAATTCCCCCTGCCAAAAATTGCTGCCAGTAACAGTGCTGTAAATAATCAATTAACCACAACTGAGATTCAGTATCTAAAGTTTTATCAATTTCCTTGGCCAATTCCAAAGCAGACCGCAGATTTTGAGGCAACTGCTTCACCTTTTGCAGCAAATCATCGGGTATTGATTGCAGTTGTTGCCAAATAGAAATTGCCTCGCCAGGACTTCCCTGAGCCATCCCCATTACCTCGGGATGGGATAAAATCTCCGCGAATCCCGCTTGCTGCAAAACTTGTGCCATTGCTTCGGGATTCAGCCGAGAAAACTGGATTTTTTGACAGCGGGAAATCAAAGTGGGCAGCAAAGCTTCCACTGTCGGAGCAATTAAAACGAGCGCTGCTTTTCCCGGTTCTTCCAATGTCTTCAACAAGCCGTTAGCGGCTCCCTCGCCCATTGTTTCTGCTTGTTCCAAAACTACGACTGAACGCGCCGCTTCTAGCGGCGGTCGGCTGAGAAATTCACCGATTTCTCGAACTTGTTCTAAGCGAATTTGTGGCGGTGCTTTCCGCTTTAAACCGGCTTCCTCTGCTTCCTTTGGCGACAGCCGTTTGCCTTGGTTCATGTAAGTTGGTTCTACCCAGAGCAAGTCTGGATGATTTCGCTGTCGCACGCGATTTTGCACGGAGGCTATTAGTCTGGTTTCGGAAAGGTTGGCTGAGAATAAAAGCTCAATGAAACACTGAGCCGCTAAACTTTTGCCGATGCCGTTAGAGCCGATAAATAAATAACCAGGAGCAATTCGGTTTCGCTCGACTGCTTGAGTTAGCAATTCTACTGCTCGCTCTTGTCCGATTAATGATGTAAAATAATCCATGTTTGCGGAAGAAGGAAGAAGGAAGAAGGAAGAAGGAAGAAGGAAGAAGGAAGAAGGAAGAAGGAAGAAGGAAGAAGGAATAAAATCTAGGGTTTTAGCAATTAAGTACATCATAACCGTCGGCGCGGCTACTATAATACTAAAAGGCTATTGTGGTTTAATGGACTGCTCAATAATTGTTTTGAGTTAACAATGTTAAGTTGTAAGTTCCTGGAGCAGGACACGGTATTGCCGTGTTTCTAGATATTATGTAGCGCTATTTTTCTGAAATGGTATTATTTGAATATCCCCAAGCTTCTAACCTGCGAGTTACAATATCTTGAATTTCCTGAGCGACTTCATATTCAGGGCGATCGGCATTTATCCGGACAATTCGAGATCCATTTTCCCCGGCTAACTCCGCAAAACCTTGCTGGACAAGTTGGTGAAACTTCAAATCAGCTTGCTCGATCCGATCGCACCCTCCCCGAGCTTTTACCCTCGCCAAACCCGCCTCCACCTTAATATCCAGCCACAAAGTCAGATCGCTTTCCAAGCCGCCGGTGGCAATTTCATTCAACTGTTTAATTAAATTTAAGTTAAGACCGCGGCCGTAGCCCTGATAAGCAATCGTAGAGTCAGTAAAGCGATCGCATAAAACAATCGTTCCTTTCGATAACTCTGGTTTAAGAAAAGTTTCGACGTGCTGAGCGCGATCGGCAGCGTACATCAGTAATTCTGCTCGATCGGATACAGATTCGCCCCCATCTTGTTTCAGCAACAAATGTCGCAGTCCCCTTCCCAGCTCAGTACCCCCCGGTTCGCGAGTAGCCACCAAGCGGACTCTCAGACAGCAACTTGCTTGCAGGAACTGTATCAACCGCTGCATTTGCGTAGTTTTACCCGCACCTTCAACCCCTTCAAACACGATAAGTTTGCCCTTCATTGCCCTAACTTTCCACCTGAATAAAATAAATTCATATTGTTCTGTGAATCGGTTCTAGGTTCGGTATGATAATAAAGTCTAAATGCCTCACGGCTGGAGTTGTCTATGGCTCGCTATACTGGTTTTTTTATCGTTGCCGTTCCGATCGACCGTCTCCGTCAGTCCCTGATTGAAATTTTAGAGTCATGCAATCTTGATATTATCTACAATACAGGAGATTCCGTCATGGCTCGCGAACTTCCCGGTCAAGTTTCGATTCCCAAACTTGTCACCGCAGAAGTCCTAATTGAGAAAAACACGGCTAGCGACTCAGAGGTTCGCATGAACTTCGTGATTAAAAACGAGGAACTGCCACTGCAAACCAACAACCACTGCCGTCAAATGTTCGAGCTAGTCAGTCGTTCAATTATGAACAACAATAATTGGCGGCTCTTGGAAAGTATGGCACTGTAGCCATCAGTCAGTCAATTTGAGGTGTGAGATTTTCGATTGACTCTAAAGATGAATCAGGGGGTTCTAAGTAACGTCGAAACTTCGTGGCTCTCGACTCCTGGTGTGAGGGGTTTGTCACCCTCTTGGGATGAGGTCATCAGTCATTAATTCCTAACTAATGACCGATGACCTCCGACTTCTATCTCTCATCCATACATTTAAGCTCGAAATCCCCGGCGCAAAAACAAAGAATTTGTCACAACGCTAACAGAACTAAACGCCATAAATGCACCGGCCGCCGCAGGACTGAGTAGAATTCCGGTTGCAGGCAGCAAAAGACCGGCTGCAACCGGAATTCCCAAAGTATTGTAACCAAAAGCCCAAAATAAATTTTGGCGAATCTTGTTGAAAGTAGCACGTCCCAGCTCGATCGACTCAACAACATCCATCAAAGCATTTCGCATCAGCACAATTTGAGCAGTTTCAACTGCCACATCCGTGCCGCAGTGCAAACCGATACCGACATCAGCTTGAGCCAAAGCCGGGGCGTCATTGATTCCATCCCCCACCACAGCCACTTTACAGCCTTGGGCTTGCAAAGTCGCGATCGCCCGAGCCTTGCCCTCCGGGCGCACCTCGGCCAAAACATCAGCCGCCGCCAAATCTAGCTGCTGCGCCGTCGCCGCCGCCGCTGACGCTGTATCTCCCGTCAGCATCATCACCCGCAATCCCATGCCCCGCAAACGTTCCACCGTCGCCTTAGCATCCGGTCTCAGAGTATCTTTTAGCCCGATTACCCCCAGCAAAACGCCCCCAGAAGCCACATAAACCGCCGTTTTGCCTTTGCAAGACCCCGACAATTCCGCCGCCACAGCGACCCCCTGCTCCTTCATCCACTCGGCATTCCCCGCGAACACCCGCCGGCCCTCCACCAAAGCAGAAACCCCGAATCCCGGTTCCGTGCAGAAATCCTCAGCAGCTAGCATCGGCAAACCTTGCTGTTGAGCTTCCAGCAAAATCGCTGCGGCGATGGGATGACAAGCGCCCCTTTCCACCGCCGCCGCAATTTGCAGCAGTTTTGAATTAACCGCACTGCCAGAAACTCCATCAATTGTGGAACAAACATCTTGTTTCTCTCCAGAAACTCCATCGATTGTGGAACAGGCATCTTGCCTGTTTCCAGAAAATCCATCAATTATGGAACTAACATTTTGTTTCTCTCCAGAAAATCCATCAATTGTGGAACAAACATCTTGCCTGTTGCCAACATTAATATCTGAGTTCAAATCCCACTCCGAATTCTGGAAAATCGGCAAATAATCTGTGAGTGTGAGATTTCCGGTTGTCAGAGTGCCAGTTTTATCAAAAACCACCGTATCTAATTGATGCACCCGTTCTAAAACATCGCCACCGCGAATTAAAAGTCCGCGCTCCGCCCCGATGCCAGAACCGACTAAAATTGCTGTTGGGGTAGCCAGTCCCAAAGCGCAAGGACAAGCAATAACTAAAACTGCGATCGCCAATTTCAAACTTAACAGCAAAGGCGATTGATAATGGATAATAGGCAATTCATTTCCCATATTCATTGCCCCGTGTCCCATATCCATTGCCCCGTGTCCTAAAAGCACAGAAGGCCAAATATGAGTCCCGGCAAAATACCAAAATAGGAAAGTTAAAAGCGATATCGCCATTACCCCATACACAAAATATCCTGCGACAGTATCAGCTAAATTTTGAATCGGCGCTTTGCGAGTTTGGGCGGCCTGCACCAAAGCCACCATTTGAGCTACAGTTGTTTCCTTACCGGTGCGAGTTGCGCGCATCACAACTGCCCCGGATTTATTGATAGTTCCCGCCGCAACTGTATCTCCTGGTTGCTTCAAAACCGGCATTGATTCGCCAGTCAGCATCGACTCATCTATGGTTGTTTTGCCTTCGCAAACTTCGCCGTCTACCGGAATTTTTTCCCCTGGCAAAACTTGCAGCCATTCTCCGACTCGGACGCGATCGGCTGGAATTTCAATGTATTGTGGATCGTAGACCGCAGATGTCGAGTCTAAAGGCAATTCTTCCGATCGCAAATCTAAACTCGAAAGTTTAAAATCAACTAAGCGGGCTTTCGCCGGTTGCAATGCAATTAAAGCTTGCAAAGCTGATGCAGCGCGCCGTCTGGCTTGCTGTTCCAGAGTTTTGCCCAACAAAATAAAGCCCAGCAGCATCACCGGTTCGTCAAAAAAGCACTCCCATCCCATCCGTGGAAACAGCAGCGCCGCGTTGCTAGCGGTGTAAGCTGTAACAGCACCTAAAGCTACCAAAGTATTCATGTTGGGTGCATTTCGCCACAAACTGCGGCACCCGTCAACGATAATCGGGCGCCCCGGTAGCAGCAAAGCTAGGGTGGCGAGTCCCCAGTGAAACCAAATATTGCTGAGAATTGGGGCTTTTGTGCCGACTACGTGACCTAAACCGGATAGAATAATTAGGATTAGGGCGATCGTCAATTGCTTGATTTGCTGTCGAATTTCCTGTCGCCGTCGTTCAATTGTTGTCGCTTCTGCTTCCTGCTGATTTTCACTTGAACGAGACTGAGAGGGAAATCCATTATCAGTCAACTTTTTCGCTAAAGCTTCTGCATCGACAGTCCCCGGTTGACACTCAACCGTCGCGACTTCTACGGCCAAGTTAACGCAAGCTGAAATTACGCCTGAATACTGCATGAGTTGGCGTTCCACAGCTTTCGCGCAGCCGGCACATTTCATCCCGCCGACATCGAAAGTAACAAGTTCTGGCGGTGATTCTTTAACTGGTATGATTTCTGGTTGAATTTCGGGGATTGTTTTCGGTAGAAATTGCATGGTTTTTTTTGGTATTGATTAGAATATTTCTGTGCTTGTGAAATGGTTTAATGCACGGTTTAGACAAATGTCTATATTTTGATAATAGATAAATATTGTGGCATCTTCCGAAAGTGTTAGTTTTTTTTAATTCTTATTAATTCCATGCGGTTAAATCCGCACTCCTGCAGGGGTTGAAACCAATGTCGGACTGCGGGTTTAATGCTAAGACAGGCTTTGGGCACGGTAGTGCTGTTTCCCTATTTGATATAATGAGCCAATTGCCTAGTTAGTATCCAGCTTTTATTTGACGAATTTAGCTATGACAGAAACACCAAAATTTTATATTGTCAAACGTCCTGCCGGTAATTGCGAAATTTTGCCGATCGCGCAACTCGAACAACAAAACCCTAGTATTATTGAAAAGTGGGGTCCTTACGATTCGCCTGAAGATGCCATCGCCCGTCGCATCGGATTAATTCGCGCCGGCAAATGCCAGCCGCAATGACCAAAAGCATCCAGGATACAAGCCCCCGGATTCATCCGTGGGGTCAATGCTTCAAATCTAAAATCTAAAATCTAAAATCTAAAATCTAAAATCGATTGACTCACAATGACGGATTGCAAAAAATAGCAAAGCATTCGAGTTGAAAATGTTGGCTTTGAGCCGTAATCCTTCCCCCGAATGCTTTTTTTTAACTGAAACCCTACACAGGTTTTCTACTTCGATTTAGAAGGTGCTGCACTCGGTTTTGCTTGCGTTGCAGTCGGCTTAGGTGGCGCTGCATTCGGTTTCGCCTCAGCCTTATTGTTCCCGGTTTTACCAGTAACTTGCTGTGTCAAAACTTCCATAGCTTTCGCGTACTGCGGATCTGCCGCCGTAGCAATTTTATCGCGATCGCGCCTCAATTCCTGTTTTTGAGCGTCGGTGAGTTCTACCTTAAAATCCGGTTCAATCCCGGCGTGGTTGATATCAGTGCCGTTGGGAGTAAAATACTTGGCAATTGTCACTGCCAAACCGGCACCATTTCCCACGCCGCGTACTGACTGAACTAAACCTTTACCAAACGTCTTTGTTCCCACCAAAACCGCGCGTTTGTTGTCTTGCAAAGCACCGGATAGAATCTCGCTAGCACTTGCTGAACCGCCGTCTACCAGTACAACTAACGGTTTGTCTGTGAGCTCTGCCTTATTTGCCGTTTGTTTATCAGCCTCACCGATTCGATCGACCGTCGAGACGATCGTACCTTCTTTGAGCCACATCCGAGCAATTTCAATACTTCCGTACAGCAACCCGCCGGGATTGGAACGCAAGTCTAAAATATAGCCCGTCACCTTTTTCTGTTCCAAATCCTTAATTGCCGATCGCATTTCCGATGCAGCATTCGCACTGAACTGATTTAACCGAATATAGCCGACTTCTCCGATGGGAGTTTTCTGCGCCGACTTCCGCACGGGATGAATTTCGATTTTAGCGCGTTTCAGCTTAAATTCTAATTCCTTTTTTTCCCGCAAAATGGTCAGCGTCACTTCAGTATTCGCCTGACCGCGAATCAAACTTACCGCTTGATTCGTATCCATGCCTTCTGTACTCTTGCCGTCAATCTTAGTAATGATATCTTTTGCCAGAATACCAGCAGTAAAAGCCGGGGTATCTTCGATCGGCGAAATCACCACCAACTTTTTGGTTTCCTCATCTTGAGTCAACTGAATCCCAACTCCTGTCAGTTCTCCAGAAGTTTCAACCTGCATATTCTTGAACTCTTCAGGGTCCATAAACCGCGTATAAGGATCGTCCAGCTTCTTCAGCATTTCCCGAATTGCTTTGTAAGCTTCGTCGTCGCTGGTATAAGTCCGGTTCAAATAATCATTCCGCACCGCTTTCCAGTCAACCTGGTTAAAAGTGCCATCCACATAACTTTTGTCAATAATCTGCCAAACTTCATCAACCAATTCTTTAGGGCTTCCCCGAAAAGAAGCCAGAGATTTAGAACTGCAACCAGTGTTCGCAAGAGTTACAGCAGTGAGTACCACTGCTGCTGCACTTAGAACAAGCCCTCGTTTTGTTATAACCATTTGTCTGACGCGCGGGAGAAAAAGAGTTCAGAATAATTACGCTCAATCTAACACAGGCAAAGCCGGCTCGCGTTTGGCGTACATATATTATTCAACTTTGCCGACTTCTATTCAGGGCGGGCTAGGAGCAACGCCCCACAAGAAACTTGATGTTTTTTTGTGGAACAGGCATCTTGCCTGTTCCTGACGGGCTAGCAGCAACGGCCCACAAGAAACTTGATGTTTTGTGGAACCAGCCCGAAAGCCTGTTCTTGGGGGGCTAAGGTTCGACCCAGCGATCGTCCGATTTAATCAAATCAATCAATTCTGCCACGCCTCGGTCTTCCGGGACTTTCTTAATTTCTTCCCGGCCCCGGTACAGCGAAATATAACCCGGTTGCTTCCCGACGTAGCCGTAGTCAGCATCAGCCATTTCTCCCGGGCCATTGACAATACAGCCCATTACTGCTATATCCAAACCCGTGAGATGCTTCGTCGCCTCTCTCACTTTGTGTAACACTTCCTCTAAATTAAACAAAGTGCGACCGCAGGAAGGACAAGCGACATACTCAACCATGGTTTTCCGCAGTCCCAAGGCTTGCAGAATGCTGTAGCAAACGGGAATCTCCTTTTCTGGGGCCTCTGTCAGCGAGACGCGGATGGTGTCGCCGATACCGTCAGTCAGCAGCGGTGCGAGGCCTGCGGTGGATTTGATGCGGCCGTATTCGCCGTCTCCTGCTTCGGTGACGCCCAAATGCAGCGGGTAATCCATGCCGAGTTCGTCCATCCGGTGCACCATCAAGCGGTAAGCAGCAACCATCACGGGTGCGCGGGAGGCTTTCAGGGAAAGTACGATATTTCGGAAGTCTAGGGATTCGCAAATTTTGATGAATTCCAGGGCCGATTCTACCATGCCTTCGGGCGTGTCGCCGTAGGTAAACAGCATCCGTTCGGCGAGGGAACCGTGATTAACGCCGATTCGCAAAGCTTTGCCTTGGTCGCGCAGGGAAATCACCAGAGGTTCCAGGGTTTCGCGGATTTTTGCGCCAATTTCCGCGAATTCGCTGTCGGTGTATTCGCTTCTGTCGGCTTTCGGCTTCTCGAACACGTAAAGTCCGGGATTGATTCTCACTTTGTCTACGTGTTTCGCCACTTCGAGGGCAATTTTCATGCCGTTGTGGTGGACATCGGCAACGAGGGGCACGGGTTGGTAGGTGGCGTGCAGTTTTTGCTTGATTTCGGCTAAAGCTTTAGCGTGGGCCATGCTGGGCACGGTGACGCGGACGATTTCGCAGCCAATCTCGTGCAAGCGCCGAATTCCGGCGACTGATCCGTCGATGTCGAGGGTGTCTTCGTTAATCATCGACTGTACGACGACGGGGTAGCCGCCGCCGATGGTGACGCTACCGACTTTGACGGGCCGGGTTTTGCGGCGTTTGATGGTGGTGTCGAAGGTTGGTTCGGTGGTGGGGGTTTTAGTGGGGTTCGGCAGAGTTTGCATAACTGGTTGCGAGGGTTCTGTAATTAGAGTTTATAAAATTGTGTCTGCTGTTTTTTAGGTTTGCACAGAAAGGGTCTGTTTGGGCAATGAGGTTTTGGGATTTATGATTCTTAATGAAATTGCTGCGAATTTGTCGATCGAATTATGTCGGAAAAGGGCGATCGAACTAAAAGCTAGCCATCACCGGGAAGGCGAACTGAAGTTGGGCCCGTGGAACTAAACCGAACTTACAAAATTAAGACGTTCTGAGTTTTTGAAATTCGCTGATTCTATTCCCTTCTTCCCCTAGCCTAAGCGCCCCTAAACCGCCCTGGCGGTTGCTATAATTTTGGTTAATTTTTGAGAATCGGCAATTCCAGTATAAACTCCGTTCCTTCTCCTGGAGTAGAGTTAACTGTAATTGTCCCTTGATGTTTTTCTACTATGATTTGACGCGCGATCGCCATTCCTAAACCCGTGCCTTTCCCTACGGATTTTGTAGTAAATAAATAATCAAAAATTTTTTGTTTTACCTCTTCTGTCATGCCGATGCCATTATCGCTAAAACGAATTAAAACTGACTCGCGATCGCTCGATAGTTCAGTTTCGATCGTAATCCGGTTTGGGTTGGCTTTAATATCGGCAAAAGTACGTCCGTGATTTGATTCTTCTATTGCCTCGATCCCATTAGCCAAAATATTCATAAATACTTGATTTAATTGGCCCAAGAAGCATTTTATTTCTGGGATATCCTCATAATTAGTAATAACTTCAATTTCCGGTCTAAATTCCGAAGCTTTGAGGCGATGTTTGAGAATTAAAATTGTGCTATCAATACCTTCATGCAGATTCGCCTTCACTGGAAAATCGCGATCGGCTCTGGAAAATGTTCGTAAACTCGTGCTGATACTTTTGATGCGATCGCACCCCACTTTCATTGAGTCTATCATCTTCGGCACATCTTCTAGGAGATAGTCTAGCTCGATTTCTGCGGCATGATTGTTAATATCTGTTTCAGTCGCGCGATCGCCATATAATTTCAGATGTTCGATCAAATCTTGTAATGCTTGCCCAGCTTGGTCGAGGTTGCCATAAATAAACCCCACAGGATTATTAATTTCATGGGCAACTCCAGCAACTAAATTACCTAATGCCGACATCTTTTCACTTTGAATTACTTGCAATTGCGCTTGCTGGAGTTGACTGTATTGTTCTTTCAACTCTTGATTAGCTTTCTCTAATGCTTCATTCATCTGCTGGAGTTGGCAATTTTGTTCCGCTAATTTTTGAGCCTGAACAGAATTTTCCTGTTTCAGGAGTTTTTGTAAGCGACTGAGTTCTAAATGAGTAGAAATCCGAGCTAAAACTTCCTCTGCTTGAAATGGTTTTGTAATGTAGTCTACGCCACCTACAGTAAAAGCTTTTAGCTTATCCATCATTTCATCCAAAGCACTGATAAAAATTACTGGAATATCCCAAGTCAATTCGTTAGCTTTGAGATGTTTACAAACTTCGTAGCCATCCATCTGTGGCATTTGAATATCTAACAAAATCAAACTAGGAGATGATTGTTCAATAACTCCTAGAGCTAACTTGCCGCTCGGAAATGCTCGCGGCAGGTAGCCATTTTCCTTAAGAATACTGACAAGCAGATGTAAGTTTGCGGGCGTATCATCAATAATAAAAATTTGACCTTGACTGTCGTTCATGTTTTACTCCTTTTATGCTATAGTAGCCGCAATTAAGTTCAAAACCTTTTCATATTCAAAGTTGTGTAGAGAAGTTGCGATCGCCTCAGCTAAAGGCTCATTGTAAGTAGCTATTTTTTTCACCACCGCAGCAATTAATTCAGAATCGGAATACATTACGGCCTCTTGGAGTTGAGCTAATAGATTCCTCGGAATTTCTGCCAGTGCTTCTGTGGTTAGAACCTCTCTTGTTTGTATTTTATCCGTATTTTTGGGTGTTAATTCTTCATAAACATATTTCACTCCAATATGCTTATTCATCCCATTAAATATTTCTTCCTCTCGGAAAGGTTTCCTCAAGAAATCATCACATCCCGCCGACAGAACCACCGCTTTTTCTTCTTCTAGTACGCTAGCTGTCAAAGCAATAATCGCCGTTGCTTGACCTTTTGTCTGAGATTTAATAGTTTGAGTAGCGGTGTAACCATCCATCACCGGCATCCTCATATCCATCCAAATTAAGTTTGGCTCCCACCTCTCCCAAATGTCAACTGCTTCTTGACCGTTACTGGCTTCCTGAAGCTCAAATCCCAAGGGAGATAGCAGTTTAATTAACAATTGGCGATTGAGAGGTTTATCGTCAACTATTAAAATGCGATATTTGGGTTGATTGGGTTCTAGAGCGATGACTCTGCGAGAGGGTTGGTGTGTAGCAATGTCGCTAGCTTCTACTTCATTAACTTGAATATTAAATAAGAAGATTGTGCATTGTCCCACTTGGCTTTTGACTGTAATATCGCCTCCCATAAGATGCACAAGTTGGCGGCTAATTGGCAAGCCTAAACCCGTACCTTCCTGAGCTTGTTTTCCGGTTTCTGTTTGGGTGAAGGCTTCAAACAAATTCCCAATTTCTTCAGGGGCAATTCCAGATCCTGAATCTTCAATTTCAAAATGTATGGTGTATGAATTGGTATCAGCCGCTGCCGCTGTTTGTTGGGAATGGACAGGAGTTTCTAAAACGCTAACTCTTACTGAAACTCCTCCCTCTTGAGTAAATTTAAGAGCATTATTAATCAAGTTAATGAGAACTTGACGCAATTTAACATCATCGGTACGGACGTAATGAGGCAGATTGCGATCGTATTCCAAGAGTAACTGTAAACCTTTCTCTTCAGCTTTCATTTGAAACATATCGTGTATGTCGTCAAGTAAGCGATGGAGATCGAAGTTTTTAGGATTAAGGCTGGTTTTACCTGCTTCGATTTTAGAGAGGTCGAGAACGTTGTTAATGAGGGTTAGTAGGTGTTCGCCGCTGCGAGAGATAATGCCGACGCTTTCTTGATGTTCGCGAGGGAGGGTTTGAGAGCGAGTCATAATTTGAGAAAATCCCATAATTGCGTTGAGAGGAGAGCGTAATTCGTGGCTCATGTTGGCTAAAAATTCGCTTTTGGCACTGTTGGCAACTTCGGCTTTTTCTTTAGCATGGGCGAGTTCTGCTGTGCGTTCCTCGACTCTACTTTCTAACTCTTCATTTGCTCTTTTTAGTCGGGCTTCTGCTTCTGTGTTTTCTGTAATTACCGCCGATAAAATCAAAGTTGTAATAGCAACAACACTCATAAAGGATTGCAATAGTAACAATGACTCATTGAGTGACGGACGAACAAATGGCCCTAAACCCTTAGCAGTTCCCACCATAGAAATGACTGACACGATGACGATTAGTAATGTTGAACCCTGTTGTCCGAATCGAAAGGCTGACCAAACTAAGAGGGGAATCAACATATACACGACAGGATATCCACCGCCAAAACTAATCTGACTGATGATAATTACTAGGAATAGTAACAGTGCTGCTTCTACAAATCTTTGTTTAAATAGTAATTTAATTGGCTGAAGTTCCCGACTCCATGCTAATAAGACTGGTCCAAAAACAAGTGTTCCGATCGCCTCCCCTGTCCACCATGTCCACCAAATTACTCCATAGATTGTCCAAGGTGCTTTGCCAAGCAGACACATAGTTGTTACACAAATCGTAGCGTGCAAAGCAGGAGCCAGCAAAGCCGCGAATAGTACAAAGGAGAAAACATCTTGAGCGCGATCGAGCAAATGACGGTCTCTGATAGATCGGTTTATTAGATATACTGCTAAGAGTTGGCTTAATGCGTCGGCAATTCCAAAGATAAAACTGAGCAGGATACTCGTAGGTGTTAACTCTTGAGTAGAAATATTACTGATGAACTGACCTAAAAAGATACCGGGCAAGAGCGGATATCCTAATGACCAGATAGCGGCAAAACCAAGACCAGAACCTATCCAAATTGGTGTTGCAGCTCCAGGCAGGTAAGCCAGTGAGAGTGATATCTTAGAGACACCGAAGTAAATAATAGCAAGTAGAACTATTTGCAATATGGTTTTGCGATCTAATGCGGTTGGAAGTTTGTATATCCTGTTCATACTTCATCCTTTAAGGTGATTTACTTTTTTATGAAGTCTGTTAAACCAACACTTCGGACAGTTTTCAACCGCTAAGGGTATAATGAGGGTTTCAGGCTTTCGTCAAGCTCCGATACAAACGGTACAATGACACTTTCAGGCTCTCATTCACAAACTGTCCGAAGTATTAAGTTAAGAAGTATTGAGTTAATTTGAGTTAGAAATAGTTTTTGCCTAAGATGCGGTCAAATTAATTTTTCCAGCTTTTATCGCCCGATCGCACCCCTGACCTACTGAATCTTCCTAGATGCGCTAATTATAGTGCAATTAAGATTTATTTATTTTAAGAAAATCTTAAATTTTATTTAATTTTGATAAAAAATCGGCAAAAACCTGGGGGGGATGACAACCCGCCCGAAATGCTTATCCCTCCTTTGTCACTCTCGGATTGTCGCTACTTTCCTGACAGTCTCACAACTGACGCACCACGGAATAAATGCTGCGTCAGTTGTGAGTTTCAGTGATAATTGAGAATTACCACACTGACGCACCCTACCGCTTCGATCGCACGCCATGACATACAAAATCGCAGCTACCAGAAATGATATCATTTGACACTTAGGCTTTTACTACATAGAGTCATGGAAGTCCACAAGCGTGAAATTCAAACCTATGAAACCTTAGAAGGAAAAATCCCTTTTAAAGACTGGCTTGATGCTTTGCGCGATCGCGAAGGGAAAGCTAAAATAAAAGGTAGACTTCAGCGGGTTGCTCTTGGTAATTTAGGAGACTGTAAATCAGTAGGAGAGGGTGTTTCCGAATTGAAAATTGACTGGGGCCCCGGCTACCGGGTTTATTTCGCAGAAAGAGACTCAACTATTATACTCCTCCTTTGCGGTGGAGATAAAAGTACCCAAGATCGAGATATTCGCAAAGCCAAAGAATACTGGATAGAATTCAGGAGTAGAGACGATGCCTAAAACGCACAGTTACCATGATTATCTGATTAACTCGCTTCAAGATATTGAAGAAACTGCTGCTTATATTCAAGCAATTCTAGAAGAAACAGCACCGGAATCCGAACTGTTACTGACGGTACTCAGAGATGTAGTTAAAGCTCAAAGTCAAGTCTCTATTATAGCTGAAGACGATTTACAAAATTGGGATCAACTTCAGGAATTGCTGAAAGCATCAGGCGGAGAAGAGATTTACCGATTTATGGGTTTGCTGAAGGCTTTAGGATTAAAGACAGAGATTGCAGCAAGTCAAAGCAAAACACCAGAAGTATCAATAAATTCTCGTGAAGTAGGGTGCGTCAGCTAGGGACAAGGATTTGGCGTTTTATTTCATCCAGCGTGGAGGACTTGATAATGCAAAATTTAACTCAATTAACTCAGCTTGAATTAGTGCTTCTTGCATTAGTAGCTAGAGGTCGAGGAAAGTGCAATTGGTATCAACTGGAAAAGCAACTTTCCTGTCTAGATGTACCACGAGAACCTGGCATGATGGTTGTCTTAAAAAAACTGGCTGCTGATGGCTTGGCTAAACGATATACCGAAACAGATTCGTGGCGCGACAGATGGGAGTTGACGGCAGAAGGGTCGATTTTGATGACAGACGCAACCGTTTATGAACTCACTACTTTATCCGAATATGAAGTTTAACTTAGAAACCAGATTTGTAGTTTGCATTAATAATCAAGACTATCAAGCATCATTGGAAGTGCGAAAAATCTACCAAATAATACCGAATAATCGCGCTGCGGAACATCAATTTATCCGAGTTATTGATGAATCCGGCGAAGATTATTTGTATCCAGTCGCATATTTCGTGCCCATAGAATTGCCGAAAGCCGTAGAAGCAGTATTTGCATAGACAAAGGTTATGTAAGGGCGGGTTCACCAACCTCTATGTTTATAAACAGCAATCTCAATAAACCCGCCCCGCCCCATATTGTGTTACAATAAATCAGCCTGAGTGTTAACATCGCAAATGTATGACAGCTAAAATACACATCAGCAAATTAGGTAATTCCTTGGCTTTGCCAATACCAGACTACATAGTAAAGTTTCTCAACCTTAAAGCAGAAGATTCCGTAACTTGCATTATAGAAAATGGGAAACTGGTCATAGAGCCTGTAAATAATAAAATATCAAAGTATACCCTAGATGAATTATTGGCAGGCGAAATAGAATCTAGCGAAGAAGTCTCTTGGGGAAAACCAGAAGGAGAGGAAGTTTGGTAAACTATATCCCCGAACGAGGTCATTTTATTCGCCTCAATTTTGACCCTCAATCAGGACACGAACAAATGGGGACTAGGCCTGCACTGGTTGTGAGTCAAACTAAATTTAACCGAAAAATGGGGTTTGTGTTTGTTTGTCCCATCAGCAACACACAACGCAAAAATCCGTTTTATGTCCCCATTCCAGAAGGTGAAGCGATAACAGGTGTAATTATGACGGATCAACTGCGTTATGCAAGATTATAGCGCAAGGCAGGCAAGTTTTCTTAGTGAATGTCGCTCAGATATAATTGAGGAAGTTTTGAGGCGAATTCAACCTATTTTGTTTGAGAATATGACTGTTGATGAATAGTCAATCAAATTATAAACTAGATTTGTAGTTGGCATTAAGCATCAAGAGATCCAGAAATCTCTCTCGCGGATGATGCGATCGCCCCTCCTCCCCAGCAAAACTAAAAAATGTACTGGCAAATCCCTTCACAGACCCAGGCTCAGCATTTAAAGCATCGGAGGTTTTCCATTGGACGATCGCACAAACTCACCAGTCACCTCTGTTAACAACCGCCGACCTCTAATTATCGCAGGAATTCTCCTCGGTATCGGTCAATCCGGCTTTTTTGACGGCATTGTGCTGCACCAACTTCTCCAGTGGCACCATATGTTTAGCAGCGTTAAAACCGATGCTACTGTTGCCGGTTTAGAATTAAATACCCTCGGAGATGGATTGTTTCACGCTGCGGATTGGTTGGTAACAGTAGCAGGAATCTTCTGTTTGTGGCGTGCAGTGAAGCGCAAAGATGTTCCTTTGTCAACTCAAACTTTTTTTGGTTCCATATTAATTGGTGCTGGATTGTTTGACTTTGTTGAAGGCATTGTTGACCATCAAATTTTGGGAATCCACCACGTCAAACCCGGTATCAACGAGTTAGCTTGGGATTTAGGATTTCTCGCTCTCGGTCTTATTTTAGCGCTTTTAGGTTGGATTCTGGTACAGAGTGAAGTTCCCGCAGATACTAAAGTTTAAAGGAATGCAGAGATTGAGAATTATACCAAATCCGGGTTAAAAATCCGCGATGAGACTCGACCATTTCAACCGTTGAGTCTCTTTTTAACTCATCAGTTCATCCAGCAGCCGACTCCAACCCCACAATCAAATCCTCTTGACTCCTAAAATCCAACAAAGCTTCTCGCAAATCATCTAACTGTTCCCCAGATAACCCCTGGATGCTAGTTTGAACTTCCTGTGTAACATCACCCACCCGCCCCACGATCGGACGCATAATTAATCCTGTTTCCCCCTCAATTTTACCCCTTTGGATTCCTTGGGGGAGGCGTTGAGTACCTGCATTTCAACAATCACGGTTTTTTGCCGGTAATCTTGGCTTTGACATCCAGGTAAGTGTCTTTCAATCCTGTAACGCTTCCTGCTGAATAAGGGTAAATGATTTCTATTTCTTAGATGGTTGGTTCTCCGTTATACAGCATTGCATTTAGGAAGCTGATTAAAATTTCTGGATGTTCGGAAGCTCAGAATATTCTTTTGAATGCAAAGTCTGCTTTGGGACTTATGAAACGCATATTGTAGAAGGAAGAGGGAAGAAGGAAGAAGGAAAATGCAATATTTTAGGGATTTTTAGGTTGGTAGTTGCGCTTTAGCACGCTTAGCGCAACTACGAAGTTTTTCAATTATCAGCCTGTGGCTTCAGTAGTAGTTTCAGGCGACATAACTAGCTTTCCAGTTATATCCATAGTCGCCAGCTTCAGCACTTCATTAAAAGCTAAACCCCGAATTTTGAGTTCCCACCGAATGCCTTTTGCTTTCATTCGCTTGGCTTTCCGCATATCGACATCAGCAGCTTTTTGATGCAAGAGCAAATATTTCATTGCTGCTGTAGCTTCTACTTTTGTGGGAAATGCAATATAGGTGATAAATCCGCCGTCCCAGTGATTGGCGTTGCGGACACTGCTGATAGTAGCCACTCTCGGACTAAAGCGGTTCCAGTAAAAGTCGCTGTAGCCGATCGACTGTGTATTAACTTGGAGTTTGTTTGCCATTTGACTTAACTCCTATAATCTTGTGTGCGGGGTTTGCAGCACCAATTTGCTGCTGTTACTATTATAGCATTGGGAAGTGGGAAGTGGGAGCGAATGCTGGCTGTTGTTTTACTTCCCTGACTGCTTTTGTGAAGTCGGGAAAGTAAAATATCCCCAATATCTTTAGTTCTTTTTTGTCTCGAATACAACGGCATTAAAAAGATCTACAAGCTTTAAGTCTGAATAAACAGATAAATACAAATACTTTTCCAGTTTCTGCCGATTTCTAGGTAAAAATAAACCTAAGCCTGATAAGTCTTTATACTTATGTCTAATTCTTGAGTCCAGTAATTCACCATGCTGTTGCACTCTCTGAAGGATAAAATTATTTAAAAATAACAATAAATCGTTACAAGCTGACGGACTTGCACCTGATAATTGGGTAAGTTTTTGTAAAAAATTTGCGAAATCAACAAAGGTTTCTCCAGAGCTATGATAAACGACTACAGCATTGTTATTATAAAAATTGACTTCTGGCCCTAAAATTGAGGATATAAAAACTTTCACAGGCGCAATATTTGCTTGCAAAATAGAATCAATCACAACATTAACTTTTTCTGGCAAGTATCGGAAATAATGATTGTTAGTTAATGTCAAACTATGGTACATATCAGGCTGTTCACAATCCATAATCTTTTTAGCTAGCTGAGAACCATCAATGTCTGGATAATCGCTCAAATGACTTAACAATTGCTCATAATAGTAATTTGGCGCTCCCAGTTGGAGTTGAGATGAAAGCGTATACTTAGCAGTATTTTGGAAAATATGGTGTACTTCAATATTTCCTTTGTTACAATTTTGAAAAAATAATAATTCTAGATTTCCTTTTACAGAGCGGTTAAAATCAAATATAACTTGATTTATTTTTTGAAGATTCATCCATCTAATTTCTGAAATTGAAGGGGAGGTGGGATGTTCGTCGGGGCTTATTTCCATAAGCGTTCCACTATGACCTAAAAACACAATAGCCCAGCGTCTGGCTTGAAATTGAGATTGTGCCCAAGTCAGATACTCACTCAAGACTTCTGCACTACTACTATCTGCTGTTTCTAAGTATTGCGTATCAACTTTACCTTGGCTAATGATGCTTCTAGAAACTTGTGCTGCTCCACTAAAGTCTGATTGTACTACGACCAAAACCTTATCATTTTTTACACCTTTACTAAGCATTTGAATAATTGGTTGTCCGAATCTTGAGAGATTATTGTCATAGGGCATCCAGTATAGTAATATCCAGTCATAATGATTTTTTACCGTACTTCCAAGCATATATCGATCTTCCGAGTAATATATTGTCTCTATTAAAGAACTAATACTTACTGTTATTAGTTTGATAGCTGTTCTTCTTTTCACATTCTCTGTTCATGATTGAGGATAGTTAGCTTTTTGTAGACGGTATTTTTGGCTAACTAAAACCTCAATTCATATTCAGCCGTGACGCGATTGTCTCCTTGAAAATTACTCGAACTTCTGAGTAAAATTTTATCGCTCAATCGATAGCGCACAGTAAATTCAGTCGGTTGATTGGCTGACAAAACTCGAATGATTGATGCTGAAATATTGCGCGTGATGTCAAACCCAACTTCTAAACCTAAACCGAGAGAACCTGCACCCGCACTGGAACTAGCTGTTTGTGCTTCGTTGCCTCTAATCCGAGTGGGAAATAAGCGAAATTCGCTCAATCCTGTGGCGTTGGTAACCGCAGATTGAAGGTTGCTCAATAAACCCGCACCGGCTAAATTTGCGATCGCCAGTGTACTGTCTCCCTGTCCCAAAGTTTGCACGAAACTGCCGCCCAATAGCGCTACAATCTCTGTTTCCGATCGACTCGGAGAACTCCTCAACTCCAGACTTTCCGCCAACTGAGAAGCCCTTCCCTGCACTAACGCTTGAATTCGGACACTCCGCACGCTGCCGAAACTTGTCGGTTCGTCTGCTATTTCAGAGGCTACAGATGTGCCGGGAGTGCGGAACCGCGTTACTTCCTGCACCGAAGTTGCTAATCTCACATCCAGCGTCGGATCGAGTCCTTGTCCCGGTACAAAGGTAGCAGTCTGCGGGTATCCTCGATCGAGTCTAAACTCTGTGGTAAACAAATTCACCGACCCGGAAGTCAACCGAATTGTACCCTCCGGGCGAATGTCATCTAAAGTTCCATTCACCGTCAAGCCCCCAGTCGCCTGAAAACTTAATATCGGCGCACTCGTTACCCGAATTCCCCGACCCAAATTCAGCCGCAAATCGTTCAATCCAACTTCAAAAGAAGGGGAAGTTGCAGTTGCAGGAGAAGGAGAAACCTCAGTTGTAGGAGAAGCAGAAACATCAGTCGCAGCGGAAGGAGAAGGTGTGGAATCAGAATCAGAATCGGAAGCAGAAGAGGAAGAAGCTAACTCAGTTGTGCCGCCGCCGGGACTCCGGAGAAATACTTCACCGTTGTACAGTTCAATATTACCGCTCAACTGCGGGCGGAAAGCCGTGCCCCTTGCCTGTACTTGACCGACAACGCCGCCGCTGTACAATCCTCTGAGATTCAGTGCTAACTTGTCTAAATTCACAGCCAAAGGATTAGTCGCATCGACATCGCCCTCAGCAAAAGGCACAGACAGCGGAATCACGCCAGCGGCGACAACTTCTCCCTGACTCAACTGTCCCCGAATTCCCTCTACCCGAATACGATCGCCCTCAAAGCGCACCGTCCCAGTCAGCCCTGTCAGCGGTTCTGGGAAGGCTCTCGCGCGGACGGTTGCATTTTCAAAATTCGCAATTCCTTGCGCTACAGGCTCTTGCAGCGTTCCTCCGACGCGAATTTGCACCTGTCCCTGACCGCTGACCCACGCAACTTGCGGAGTCAATACATTAATAATTGCCAAACCTTCATTTTGCAAATTCGCCCTCAAATCGATTTGATTGCTGTCAGCTTTCACCGCTGCAAAAGGCAACTCAAAAGGCAAACTTCCCTGCACTTCAATCGGTTCGGTTTGAGTTACCAAAGCGCTGCCGCCAAAATTCAGGCGGGCGTTGCTGTAACTGAAACTGCCGTCGGCTTGTTTAATCGGTTCTCCGTTTAGCGTACCCTCAAGCAAACTCAATTCTCCGGTGGCTTGCGGGTTTTCCAAACTGCCGGCCAAATTCGCCCGCAAATTCAAATTTCCCGTGACATCCACAAAAGGCAATTCCACCAGTTTTGCCAACTCTTCCACGGGTACATTTTCTACCCGCAACTGCCCGGATTGAGCTTTTTGCCCGAGTTGTCCCGAAAAGCCGATCGCACTTTTGCCCGATCGAATTTCCAAAGGCAAAACAGTTAAAATCCCCTCCTGAAAACTGCCTTCTATGCTGAACTTTTCAGCGACATATTGTCCCCACTGCCAGTTATCGCCTTTCACGTTAAATTGAGCTTGCACGCCCGTTTGCAAAGAACCGGCGACAGCAATTTCCGCACCAAAAGTGCCTTGCAATTCAGATAAGGGAGGCACTTTTTCTGATGATTTTACTGCCTGCTGCTGCTGCAAAATAGTTTCAATTTCTGCCAAGCGGCGCAACTGTTCGATTAGCGGGGCATCCGCTTCTCCGACTGCTACAGTTTGCACGTCGCCACTGTCACCGTAAACGGGAGGTTTTAAGCCTCTAGCCAAGTCGCCTAAATTGAAATATTGCAAAGCGGCTAAAACCTGCTGCAAATTGCCTTGCTGGACGTTAACTTTCCCGGCAAATTGCGGGTTTGCGCCTGTTTGAACATTACCGGAAATTAAGTATTGACCGCTGCCTTGGCGGAATATGCCATTTGTGAGAGTGGCGCTGCCGTTAGCGTAGCTAAATTCGGCTTGGAAACTGTCACCTTTAATGTAGCCGATCGCCGGTTGGGCGATCGCAATTTGTCCGCTTGCTTGCAAAGTCGCCGGATTTAACGGCAGCTTCCAACCGGGCACATTTACTTGTCCCGAAACCGTACCGGTAATCGGCCCCAAACCCGCCTCTTTACCGGGTGATAGATTCAAAGCAGCGAGGGGAAAATCGCTTAAATTAACTCGCAAAGTTTCTCCCTCGGTTTGGCCCCTAGCGACAGATTCCCCGCGTTGAACTAAGAAAGATGTCGGCAGAAAAGATTGATTTAAAGCTACTTCGATTTTGTCGCTGGCGCCGGCCAAACGCAAATCTACACTTTTCCCAGCATCAGCATTCACAGTCCCCGCCAGTACCGGGTCAAAAGCGATTTGATTTACTGCTAAATCCCGCACTTCCACGTCGCCCACTAAGCTGAGGGCGGCGAGGGTTCCGGTGAGGCGGCCGGTAAAATCGACATTGCCGCGCAGGGGTAAGTTTTGCTGTGAGGAATTTTTGTCCGCAATTGCTGACAAAAATCCTAACTGTTCTGCCGGTAAGGCTTCCAGATTAAAGTTGGCGAGTCTGACATCCAAATCTAAGTTGGAAATTGAGGGCCCTCCTTTACCTGCGAGTTCGACGTTAACAAAGCCCTTTGCTGTCAAACCGGGAGTTGTGGCGTTCTCAATTTCTACCCGTTTGCCGTCCCAATTAAATACTGCCTCAAAAGGTTGTTTCAAAAACGGCAATTCCGAGATGCGGAAACTGCCGCCGGCGCGAACTGTTTGTGGGGAAGCGGCAATCGGCCCGGATAAATTGATATTGCCGTTAAACAGTCCTTGAAGCTGGGGGAGATTTGGGGCATCAGATACTTCACCTTGCGCTTGCAAGCTTTGTCGCTGCGACTCAAAAGCCTGCTGGAAGCGACTTAGAGCAATTTGCTGGCCCTCGATTGACGCGCGCCAATTCCCCGATGCGGCGCTGCCTTTAGCATTGACAATTCCTCCGCCGTTGGCGAGTCTAATTTGTCCGTCGCCGTTGGCGGTGATGCCGTTGGCGGTTAGATTATCTACTGTTCCCAAAATGCGGACTTGGCCGTCGAGGGTTCCGTTAATTTCTGGCGGTAAATCCGCTGTCAGCAAACCTGTTTGTTTGAGGGTTTGTTCTAAATTACTGACGGCAATTCCGTTCGTTTCCAGCAAGGCTTGCAAGTTGCCGTTTTCTAATTTGGCCGTAGTATCGATCGCCCCGAGTCGATCGACCAAAATCCGCCCTTCTCCGCTACCACTAATTCCTTTCGCTGTCAAGTTATCCAAACTGCCCGCTGCTTGGAATTCGCCGTTAACTCTGCCGTCAAATCCTTTAGGCAAAGTCGCCGTCAGCGGAAACAGTTGGAGATTGCGAACAGTTTGTTCTAAGCGGCTGAGAATAACTCGATCGGCATCGGCGAAAGCTTGCCAGCGTCTGTCTTCTAATTTACCTCTAAAAGCGACAGTACCGTCGCCTATATTGAGTTGGCCGCTGCTGCTGACGCCTATGTCAGCGGCTGTTGAATTATCAAGATTGCCGCTGGCTTGAATTTGATTGGATATTTGTCCGTCAAGTGATTGGAAATTTTGGATTTTGGATTTTAGATTGTTGATATTGGCGACTGTTTGGGGATTGTCAGCAGCGAAAGCTAAGCCAACATCTAACAGCGGCAATCCTAAATTTACTAAACGGCTGATGGAAGTGCGATCGGTTTCTGCTGTTCCTTGCCAGTTTCCGGCTACCAATTCTCCTTTTAAATTAACATTGCTGCCGGCAAGATTGAGTCTGCCGCTGCCGCTGGCATTTATGCTGCTAGCAGTCAAATTGTCAAGACTTCCCGATGCTGTAAATTGACTCGATAGCAGTCCGTCGATCGATTTTAGATTTTGGATTTTGGATTTGAGATTGTTGAGATTGGCCGATTGCTGATTTTCGGGATTGAATGCTGAAGCCACATCTAAAATCGGCAGTGTCAAATCTACCAAGCGGTCGATCGATGTGCGATCTGTTTCTGCTGTTGCTTGCCAGTTTCCCGCTACCAATTCTCCATTTAAATTGACATTGCTGTCGGCAAAATTGAGCCTGCCGTTGGCATTAATATTGATTCCGCCGGCAGTCAAATTATCAACATTTCCCGCCGCTCTAAATTCACCTGCTAGCTGTCCGCCGAGCGATTTTAGATTTTGGATTTTGGATTTTAGATTGTCTAGATTGGCGGTTGAAATGTTAGAATTAGCACGTTCTAAAAACGGCAAGCCAATATCAATTAATTGATTGACAGCTACTTTTTCAGTGTTGCCAACAACTTGCCAGTTCCCCGATTCTAGTTCGCCATTAACATCAACAATACTGTCAGCAATATTCAGTGTTCCTTTGGCCGTCGCAGCGATCGCATTTAAACTCAAATTGTCCAGAGTTCCTGCTGCTTCGACGGTTCCGCTGAACAAACCTGCTAGTTCAGGAGGCAAATTAAGTCCCGGCACGAGTTGCTGCAAACTGTTGAGGGCCACGCGATCGCCCTCGATCAAAGCTTGCCACTGACGGTCTTTTAGCGCAGCATCCACGTTAACAGAAGCGTCGCCAATTTTCACAACCGTATTTTGCAAATCCGCCGAATTGCCTCCGGCTCGAATTTCGCCGGCAGCGGGGAAAGTCCCTTGCGGTGCTTGCCATTGAACTCTAGCTTGAATGTTGTCTAACGGGCCGAAAACTTGAGCTTTGGCGGAGACAGTGCCAATTTTAACAGTAGCAGGAATCGGGAGAGCGTAAATTTGGGCGAGATTATCTGCGGGCAAGTTTTCAGCTTGCAAGTCAAACACCAAACCCGATCGCGAATTCTCACTCCCCAAAGCAATATCAACTTGACCTTTGCCGCCAATTTTACCCCCCGCCGCCGGCACTACCAAAAAATCGCTCAAAGTCAAAGCTAAAGAGGAAAACGGGGGAATAGAAGATTGAGAATTGGGAGTTGGAATTTGAGCCATTCTCCCGCGTTCCAATTTGAAATTAGTGCTAATATTGTTTAATTGCAGTCGATCGACTGTAGCGGGTTTTGTCGAGGCGATCGCACCTGTCAGCACCGGCAGAGCAACGGTTCCAGTCAGCTTGACATCCGCCTTCACCTCCCCCGCCACAGCAACCGGCAATACTACTTTCTGCCCTAACTCTGTCTCCACCGCACTGACAACACTTGCAAAAGCGACTGGTTGCACGTTCGTTGTCAGATTGAAGCTAGCTCGATCCAAATTAAAATTAGTTCCAGTTGCAACTGTTCCTGCTATTCTCAGCGGAATTAGACCGTAATTAGCCGCCAGACTATCGACAATCACATTAGTTCCCTGAAACCGCAACTGACCGCTGCTATTTTGTATAATTTGTTTCAGCGGATCAATACTCGCTTGCACTCCTCCAAAACTAGCCGTTCCCACAATTCCCGATACTTTATTATCTCGCAATTGCACGGTCAAATTGCCATTAGCAAGACCTTTTTGTAAAATAATGCCGGCGGGAAGTTTCAGCAGTCGAGCGAGGTCGGACAAAGGCAAATTTTGACCTTGCAACTGTACGTTAGTTTGAGCGG
The DNA here is from genome assembly GCF_036701825.1 of Microcoleus sp. MOSTC5. Classification (NCBI taxonomy): domain Bacteria; kingdom Bacillati; phylum Cyanobacteriota; class Cyanophyceae; order Oscillatoriales; family Microcoleaceae; genus Microcoleus; species Microcoleus sp. MOSTC5. The sequence goes on from NZ_JAUBRK010000002.1 coordinate 168,455, forward strand.
CGGGTAACAGAGAATCTGCTTTAACTATAAAATTATCGCTGTTAGTAAACTGACCGTTTAGTTCGTAGAGAACGCGGTGATTTTGGTCGCGAAATAGAACACTTCCATTTTTTAAATTTACAGAAATCGGAGCCGAAGTTTTCTGTCCGACTGCGGGACTCGGTACCAAAACTGCGGCGACATTTTCAGCTCGAATTGCCTCCACTTCAGTTTTAAATAAACCCGGAGATTTCCGCTCCGCAGTTGGAATATTAACCCACTGGCCTTTAGCATCCTGTTCGATATAAGCGCTGGGTTTAACTAAGGTAATATCTAATTTGAGAGTGCGGTTGAACAGCAGCGGCCAAACCGAAAATTGCACTTCCACTGCTTCTGTAGAAGCGTAATCCGGATCGGTAGGAGTTGCAGGTAAAGTCGATCGACCAAACCGCAAACTTGTCGGAGAAAATCTCTCCAAACGTCCGAGTTGCACAGGCCGCTTCAGCAACTGACTGACTTCAGTTTCCACCAAAGGAGCTAACTTTTCCCGCACCCACTGGTGTGCTAGCGCCGCCCCAACCAAGGCGATAATGCCCAATCCCGTTCCGCTAAGCAGCACCAGACGCCACCAGCGGCGGTGGGGGCGGGGTGCGAGTTGATTTTTGTTATCGTCCGAGTTAGTCATGGGTGTTTCTCAAAGCTTGTGAGAATTCAGGAATTGGGTGAGGAAATCAGCGGGTTTTAGACAGGTATAATTTCTGTGCTTCGTAAGCGTACCTTCTGCCTTTGGTAGACTCAGGACTGAGGCGGGAAGTGCCGGTGGCGCTTTAGCGAAGCCCTCGCAGAGGATCGAATTTCAAGATTCACGTCCCCCACTCGGGGGCAGAGTTCAAGAACCTTTACCAAACTTAATCAAAACACGCAACACAACCTAACACCAAGTATTCTAACTCCCCAAAATCCTCTCGCTCCCCGCGCGTGCAAGATCTGGAGTCAATCTAAAATCTAAAATCTAAAATCTAAAATTTAAAATCGACTGCTCGGTGGCCCGATCGCTCCTAAGATAAAAAAACGGTGGTTAAGAAGGTCTTTAAAACTTATGCGAGTGTTCGTCTTACTCTTCAATGCCCGCACCGAGAATGAGGGAATTCATACCATTCAACTCGGCGATCGCAATAAAGTTCTGATGTTTGAGTCAGAAGACGACGCCACCCGCTTTGGCGTGATGTTGGAAGCTCAGGATTTCCCAGAGCCCACTGTCGAGGCGATCGACGATGAGGAAATTAAGGAGTTCTGCGATAGTGTTGATTATGATTGGGAACTGGTACCGGCGGGCGCGCTGGCAATTCCGCCAGAAGACAATGTAACACAGACTCAGTGGCAGGCGGAGCTTGAGCCAGAGCCGGAGCCGGATTCTGACGTTTCCCAAAACGAACTGGATTCTATTCGCCGCCGACTCGAAGGACTTTTGTAAAAGGAAGGTGCGGCAAAGGATTCTGTAGCGGATTTAACGGATGGATCTTGAGGGAAGAGAGAAGGAGGAAGAGGGAAGAAGGATAAATTTGATATCTTCGAGCTTTTTCAATCCTAGGCTCCATTTGTATATAGAGGCCTCAGGCTGAAGCTGGGACTCTGTATGTCTCCTGACTTCGCTTGAAGGCCGACAACTGACAAATAACAACTGACAAAAAATGAAGAATTTGGAAGAACGGGGGCATCTGCTGACGGAACAGGTGAATGCCAACAGCGAGAATTTAGACCAACTCAGTTCGATCGAATTAGTGGATTTGTTCAACCGGGAAGACGCCCAAACCTTAAGCGCGATCGCCCGTGCCCGCGAACAGTTAGCCCGAGCGATCGACATTGCAGCCGAGTCTCTGCGTCAAGGAGGCCGCCTGTTTTACGTCGGTGCGGGTACTTCCGGGCGTTTGGGCGTGCTGGATGCGGCCGAGTGTCCCCCCACCTTCTGCACGCCGCCAGAACTCGTACAGGGCATAATTGCCGGGGGTGCGGGGGCTTTGGTGCGGAGTTCGGAGGATTTGGAGGATCGGGCTGAGGATGGGGCTGAGGCGATCGGCCACCGTCACATTACCAACTTAGATGTGGTTGTCGGGATTACGGCTGGAGGTACGACGCCGTTTGTCGCGGGCGCTTTGCAGGCGGCGCGCCAGCGGGGGGCGAAGACTGTGTTTATGGCCTGCGTACCCGTCGAACAAGTGAATTTTGAGGCTGATGTTGATATTCGGTTGTTGGTTGGCCCGGAGGTAGTGGCGGGTTCGACGCGCTTGAAAGCGGGTACGGTGACAAAAATGGCTTTGAATATCCTTTCGACTGGGGTAATGGTGAACCTGGGGAAGGTTTACGGCAATCGAATGGTTGACGTGGCGGTGACTAATAAGAAATTGCGCGATCGGGCTGTGCGGATGTTGCAGGATTTGACTGATTTGAACCGGGATGAAGCGGGTTTTTTGCTCGAAAAAAGTGGCAAGTCTGTAAAATTAGCTTTGATGATGCACTGGACTGGTTTGGAGAAGGAAGAGTGCGATCGAATTTTGGGCGAGTTTCAAGGAAATTTGCGATCGGCTGTAGCATCAATTAGTCAGTAGCCAGCAGTCAGCAGTCAGTTGTTATTGGTTATTGGTTATTGGTTATTCCCCATTCCCCATTCCCCATTCCCCATTCCCCATTCCCCATTCCCCATTCCCAAGTCATTAGTCATCAGTCATTTGCGATATCGATTTCAAAAATTGTGCAATCTCTTTAGTGGATCTGATGTGATAAACACTTTTGGTATTTTGAGCGCGATCGACATACTCGCGATATCTGGGAGTCAAATACTTGTGACACAACCAAAGAGCGCGGTAACTATTAATTGAACTCTTCAATATCGGACTGTTTTCAGGCCAGCCTTCTGGGGGTATAAAGCTACCTGAAATCAGCCGTTTAGTCACCCACCAAAAATGCACGTATAGCGGTAAATCGACAAAAACCAGACTATCCGCCTCATTGAGTCGCAGCCAGAGGGTTTCCCTGCAACCAAACCCGTCAATAATCCATCGATCGGTCGCCAGAATTTTCTCATGGGTCTGCTTGTATTCTTCATAGTTCACCTCAGCGCCCCCAGATTGATATTGAATCTTATCCAAGATGTAAAGTGGCAAACCAGTGATTTCCGATAATCTCTTGCTGAGAGTTGATTTACCGCCTCCAGCGTTACCAAACACGGCTACTTTTTTCATATTTCCTTTTTAGTAATTTAGTTATTAGTCATTAGTTATCAGTCATTAGTAGCAGACTAAAAGCTGAAGGTCGATCTAATTTGTAGCTTTCAAAAAAATTAATTTCGGTAATTTGTGGCGCGGATCACTGACGTTTTTGAAAAAGGCGATTAGGGTCAGTATATATATTTGTTGTTTGGCGATCGCTTGGATATTTTATCAGACAAGCGATCGCGGCTCGGTATTGTCGATCGATTTGTAAAAAATCGGTCAAATCTAAGGCGATCGCTCCTTAGTTAAAAAAGCCGTTTCTGAAGCCAACCACCTAGTACCAGACTGCTGGATACTTTACCCACTTTAAATTCTAAAACCGAGTCCTATGCAACCAAAGCCTAACCTTAACCTATACTCATCCTTGGCGCATCTCCCCTGGCTGAAGAAAAGCTACACTGCCAAAATTATGATGGTTGCATTTTTAGGCACGCACGTTCCTTTGCTAACCTTAATGGTCTGGTTTCTTACCTCAAATGCTTACTCTGTAGAGACATCAGTCCGGGTTCTGCTGATTGCTCTGCTGGCGACATTAGCGGGTACGGCAGCAACGCTTTTTACGCTACGCTACCTCCTGGTTCCGGTAATCTTAACCTCGGAGGCTCTACAAAACTACCTCGATACAAAAACATTGCCGAACTTACCCACAGAGTTTGCTGATGAAGTCGGTACGCTGATGGCAAATTCCTCACAAACGCTTTACAAACTAGATGAATTGATTGATTACATTACCCACTACGATAAACTGACTGGATTGCCAAATCGTGACTTATTCTGCGATCGCCTGAATCAAACCCGATCCGAAAATCACTCATCCCTGGTCGCAGTTCTGGTATTGGGTATCGATGATTTGACAGCGATGCGCCATGCGTTGGAGCCTGGGATATCTGACTTACTAATTAGAGCCGTTTCCCAACGGCTGGTACAGTGCATGGATCGGTCAGATCTCTTGGCGCGTTTGGGCGATGGTGAGTTTGCGATCGCTCGCAGCGAACTCCCCTCGCTGGAGAGTGTGGTCAAGCTATCCCAACTGCTGCTGAGTACGCTAGCAAAACCTTTCTCTATAGAGGGCCAACCGATCCACCTCACCGCCAGTCTTGGCATTACATTGAACCATTTAGAAAATACCAATTCTGCAGAGCAACTTCTTCAGCAAGCTCACTTCGCGCTTCATCAGGCAAAGCAGCAAGGGCAGAGTCACTATCAATTTTATTCACCCGAAATGAACGTTGAGTTACAGGAGCGACTGATCCTAGAAAATAGCCTGCGCGGAGCGCTGGAGCGTAACGAACTACTGGTTTACTATCAACCGCTGATCGACCTCGACAGCGGACAGGTGACAGCAACGGAGGCGCTGGTTCGCTGGCAGCATTCTACAGAGGGTTTGGTCTCTCCGGCAAAATTTATTCCGATCGCCGAAGCCAATGGCGAGATCGTGCCCATTGGTGAATGGGTCTTGCGAACGGCTTGCGCTCAAACCCGTCGCTGGCAACTGGCTGGGATGCCAGCGCTGCGGATTTCGGTGAATCTGTCGGGTCGACAATTTGAGCAGGCGAATCTGGTTGAGATGGTTCGCCAAATTTTGGCCCAGACCGAACTCGAAGCTGCGTATTTAGAACTGGAAGTGACTGAAACTGCCTTGATGACTGACATTGAGCGATCGGTCAAAACCTTATTGCAACTGCGGCAACTTGGCGTGTCCCTCGCCCTAGACGACTTTGGCACAGGTTATTCTTCCCTTAACTACCTGCAACGGTTTCCAGTTAATATGCTCAAGATCGATCGATCGTTTGTCCGAGATGTACTGTCTAACCCGAACAGCGCCACCATTACTGATGCCATCATTGCTCTGGCAAAAAGTCTGCGGTTAACGATCACCGCAGAAGGCATTGAAACCAAGGAGCAGCGTGATTACCTGCAAGCGCGAGGCTGCGATGAAGGTCAAGGGTTTTACTTCAGTCGCCCTGCTAACGCTGACACGATCGCCAAACTGCTAAACGAGTCGTTTCAGTCTGATGCAGCACCTATCGCTCTTGCCACCCACTTTTAAGCTGAACCATTAGCTTTCACTGGTAATGCGATCGTAAGCTCAGTATCCATGCCTGCGGTTGAGTTGAATGCGATCGTACCGCCGTGTTTTTCCGTCCAAGACTGTATAACAACCAATCTCTCAAAACAGCCACCCCGACTATACTCTCAAAGTTAAACGTAAAGCGCTCTCGTTTTTAGATTCCTGACTTCTACAAAAAGTCGGGAATCTGGGTATGCTGTTTTTTAGGCGTTGACAAAAACAGAAGATGTAAGTTGACTTTGACTGACACCCTGCACGATTCCCAAATAATTATTGCCCGACTTAATCGCCGTAGAAGCGACGCTTGCGCCTCCATCCAACTGCAAACTCACAGCTTCAAAAGTCAAGTTTGCAAACCCGATACCGTCAGTCAAACCAATGTTATCCCCGATCGCAAAATCGGCGATCGCATCCGCACTAATTAAAGTAGCCGAAGCAGACAAACCTCCCGCTAAAATAAACGTATCATTTCCGCCACTGCCCGTCAGAATATCTTGACCGCGATCGCCCGCCAACAAATCTTCGCCGTTACCGCCAATCAAGATATCATCTTCTTTACCGCCGCGAATCGTATCGTTACCGTCCGATCCGATTAGTAGATCGTTATCGTTGTTGCCGCCAATAAAATCATTGCCAACACCGCCATCAATTGAATCGGATTCTTTGCCGCCCGATAAGCTGTCATTGCCACCTGCGCCATTAATTGTATCCGCACCTTGCATTCCATTAATGCTATCAGCACCTTCTCCCCCAATGATATTATCTTTGCCGGAAAGGGCAAAAATTGGCAATCCCGCAGCATTTGTCGGTATTTGACTATCGGCACTATCTGATAGGAAATAATTGCCGCCGCTGGCTGTATTTTTGGGTGCTGTCGTCGGGCTGCCGTCCCCTGTAGCATTGGGTATTGGGGAAATAATCGATACCAATGTGTTGGGAGTTGGTGTGGGAGTTGGTGTGGGAGTTGGTGTGGGTGCGGGATTGACGCTACCGTCAAGAGAAGTCGCAAAAACTTGCGTCCAATAGTGATTCCAATTTTCTGTGCCAGTATCGTCGGCTAAGAAATAGTAACCGATGCCAATTTCTTTGAGATTCGCGTTAAGAATGTTAGTCCGGTGGCCGCTGCTGTTCATCCACGAGGATACAACTTGTTCGGGTGTAGAAGATCCAGCAGCGATGTTTTCTGCTGCCGCTGAAAATTTATAGCCCGTTGCAGTAACCCGACTGGTGAATGACGAACCATCTTTTCCGGTATGGGAAAAGAAGTCTTGCAGTGCCATGTTTTGGGTGTGATTTTCCGCCGCATTTAGTAACTGAGTATTTAAGGTTAGCGGGGACAAACTCAACTTGCTGCGTTCGATGTTGGTAAGTTCTAAAACTCTATAAATAAAGTTTTGATTGGTTGAAGTTGGTGCGACTTGAGAGGCCGATCGCTCTCCTGTTAAAATGTCCGAGGACTGAGAACCAGAATTTTGTAGTTGTTCAAGCATGGGGATGATAAACACTTTTAAGAGTGGGTTTTGCTGGTAGATTGCTTGCCCTCTTAGCGATAGTTTCCCCGATCGCTAGCTGGCTGGGTACATTTCAATAATTGTGTTAACCCCTGCCGCTGCTGTATTTATTCTAATTATAGCTGTTGTCAAAGTGCCGATGTCAAGATCCCGGCTCTGGTTGGGAAAGGGAAGAGTGCGATCGACTTTGAGGAGAGTTTCAAGGGAATTTGCGATCGCCCGTGGCATCAAGACAATTTGAGATTCGAGATTTGAGATTTTTCTGATTAGTAAGGTTTGCGGTGCGCACCCAGCCCGCTGGCTAGCGGGCTAGAAACCCGGTTTCTACGAGTTTGGCGGACTGTCACGAGAAATATAGGAAGAAACCGGGTTTTTGAATTCAGTGTGCGATCGCGAACGGAGTTTTTAGTAGAATCCTCACAAAAAATTCTAAATTAATTCAAAATTAACACCTCAAAACTCACAACTTTAAAATATTCTCTTGTCCGGCTCTAGCTTCCTGAGCAACTTGCTCAACCTCATCTTTGGCGAGAATTTCCAAAGCTGTTTCTGCTTCTGTACCGCCCAGCCGCCCGAGAGCTTGGGCGACTCTGTAACGGATCTGCCAATCTGCATTGGAAGCGTAGGGAAGCAGCAGCGGCAGCCCGCGTTTATCTCCCAATTCACCTAATGCGCTGATCGCAATGGTTTGGATCAATTCGTTTTCAGAAGTGAGGGCATTTTCTAACATCGGAAAGGCTTTCGGATCTCCCATTTCTCCCAAAGCCGCGACGATGCTGAGCTGCACCAGCCATTCAGATGTACTGCTGTAAACTTGCTGCAAATCTTCTAAAGCATCGCTTAATTTCAATGCGCCCAAAGCATCGGCTGCTGCTGCTTGTACGTCGGGTTCGGGGTCGTTGTTCAGGCTGTTTCGCAGTACCTCTAAAGCGTTCGGCAGATTCTGCGTGCCGAGGGTTGATATTTGGCTGACTGCTGCGTAGCGAACCCGGACGTTTTTGTCGCCGATCGCAATTTGAATCAGTTTATAGGCGATTGCAGGATCTAGTTGCCGCAGTTGGTTGACTGCTCGCAGCCTTTCGCCAAAATCCTCGGAATTCAGCAATTGTTCGACAGACTCAGGGGTAATGCTCATCGGATTTTAGATTTTAGATTTTAGATTTTAGATTTGGTAATTGGTAATTGCCAAAAGCGAGCGAGATTGAAAGAGCGATCGGCTCATTTTCTGATACAGTCCTGGAACTGCAACAGTTAATTAAGATTCCGCCGCCATCGCTCGAATAATATCTCCCCTAGTGAGGATGCCAATTACTTTGCCAGCAGTATCAAGCACCGGCAATCGGTGGATGCTGCGATCGTGCATCAGTTTTGCAGCTTCTTGGAGAGATTTGTCGGGATCGATGGTAACTGGCTCTGTACTCATCGCTTCTCCTACTGTTTGTCCTAAAGCCTTGTGGAGCTCTCGCTCGTAACGAGATGGATTTTCCAAATAAATCACGCTGTCGAGCACCATGATATAAGCGGGCGGAGTTACGCCGCTTTCCCGCCACATCAAGTCGGTTTCGGAGATGACTCCTACCAACAAGTCATTCTCATCTACGACGGGAAGACCGCTAATGCGTCGATCGGCTAAAATTTTAATCGCTTCGTTCAAGGGCATTTCGGGTCGCGCCAAAATGGGATCGCGGCTCATTACATCGGCTACTGTTTTTGGCATGATTAGCGGTTGATTGAGTTGTTGCTCTAAATCGATCATATAGGGAAAGCGCGGCACAGACTGAAGAAAGGCAGCTCTGCTGAAGGGATTCGTTAGAAGGTAGAAGGAAGGAAAAATTTTGAGTGCCAGAATTTTGGTACTTTTTTCGATCGCACTGCAAAATTCTGCCCTTTGCCTCCCTCCGGCGGGCGATCTGCCTGACAAGATTGTTAAGATATATTAAAGAGCCGATAAATCCTTACCAATGCCAGAATCTCCAGCCCGAGAACCAGACTCCCAACCAGAACCGCGCTGTGTATTGGTTTGCCAGTATCAATCTTGCCTGAAAAACGGTTCAGCAGCAGTGCTAGCTGCTTTTGAAGCTCAACAAGTTGCAGGGGTAAAAGTTGAGGCCAGTAGCTGTCAGGGACAGTGCAACACTGGCCCGACGGTGCGAGTTACCCCAGACGAAATTTGGTATTGTCGAGTTAAACCGAGTGATGTACCGTTGATTGTGGAAGAACACCTCAAAGAGGGAAAACCTGTAGAGGCGCTGTTTAATCCGAGAATTCATGCGCGTTATTATTATTAGTATTGACTTGATTCGGTGAAAATTCCCAGCTCGGGCGCATCTAATTTGAATAGTTATTGTTATGGGACTTGCACTTTGAAAATCAAAGGAATTGCGCTTAGTTTGTTAGTCCTAATTCTGGGGCGTCCGTCGGCGGTTGCGGCTCAAACGCCGACGGTTGCTGGGGATATTTGTCCGGGGGAATTGGGGGCACAAGTAGATGCGATCGCCAACCGTCCCGAATTTAGCCGATCGCGCTGGGGCATTTTGATTCAATCTCTATCTTCTACTGCTACTCTCTACAGCCGCGACGCCCAAAAATATTTTATTCCAGCATCAAATGTCAAGCTGCTAACGACAGCCGCTGCTTTGCACAAACTCGGTGCAGATTTTAGGATTAAGACATCGGTTTACAGCGGCGAAAATGGGAGTTTGTACGTTGCGGGCAGGGGAGATCCGAGCATTGCTGAGGCTCAGTTGAAATCCTTGGCGCAGCAGTTGAAACAGCGGGGAATTAGTCAAGTTAACGAGTTGATTGGCGATGACAGCTATTTTCAAGGCAGTGCAGTCAATCCGAATTGGGAATGGGAAGACGCGCAAGCTGGCTATGGTGCGCCGATTAACAGTTTAATCTTCAATCAAAACGCGATCGAACTTCTTTTGTCCCCGCAGGATCTCGGGCAACCTCTGAAAGTTACTTTTGCCGAACCAAAGCTGGCAAATCAGTGGCAAATTCAGAACAATTCAGTGACAGTCGCCCAAAACGAATCTGAGTTTATTGAAGTTGGTCGGGAGTTCGATCGACCTGCAATTCGAGTTAGCGGACAGTTGAAAGTTGGTGCAGAATCCGAACCAGCTTATGTCGCAGTTGTCAACCCCGCTAAGAATTTTTTGCAGCATTTTCAGCAAGTCCTGGCGACTGAGGGAATTCCTGTCAAACAGGCTTTCGTTGCATCTGCTTCTGGGAATTTTAATCAAGAATTAGCTACCGTTGAATCGCCCCCGATAGCGGAATTGGTGAGAGAAACTAATCGAGAAAGCAACAATCTTTATGCAGAAGTTTTATTGAGGTTGCTGGGAAAAGTTACAGACAAGATTCCCGTGCCGCAAACACTCACAGGCAAGATGCCAGTGCCACAAGAGGATACAGGTGAAATCGGTTTGAAAGAGTTAAAAACAGCTTTAACTCAATTAGGAGTAAATCCCAACAGCTACATATTAACCGACGGTTCCGGCTTGTCTCGGCACAATTTAATTAGTCCAGAAGCCTTGGTGCAAACTTTGAGGTTTATGGCGAATTCACCTGCTGCATCTATTTACCGCCAGTCACTGCCGATCGCGGGCGAGAACGGCACTTTGAAAAGTCGCTTAAATATTACACCAAACCGCGTAGTTTTGCAAGCAAAAACAGGAACTTTGAGCGGAGTTTCGGCGCTGTCGGGATATATCGAAGTTCCGAATTACGAGCCGCTGGTGTTTAGCATTATCGTGAATCAATCTGACCTATCGGCTGCAAAAATGCGATCGGCAACTGACGAAATTGTGCTATTATTGAATCGCCTGCGCCGCTGTTAAAACAACAAATTTAAGGTGAGAAAGTTAAGATTAGTAATTACACCTAAAAAACAGAACACCGAAAAACCCTACAAGTTTTAAGTTTAATTAGATTGCAGCGGCGGGACTCGAAAAGCAGCTACAATAAAAGCAGAAACATTAAAACCATTGGGAAGTTTCAGCCTGCTACCAGTCGGCGGGTTCTGTACTTCCCCAAAATAAGTCTAACTTTCCAACTATGAATTCTTTAGATTCCGAACAGCAACACATTTTTGTCGAAACCAACAACATCCGCCTGCACTGCGTTTCTCAAGGAGAAGGCGATCTCGTTCTGCTCCTGCACGGGTTTCCAGAGTTTTGGTACTCTTGGCGCCATCAAATCCCTGCCTTAGCGCGTCATTTCAAGGTTGTGGTGCCGGATTTGCGGGGCTACAACGATTCCGACAAACCGACAAGCGGCTATGATTTAGATACGCTGAGCGCCGATATTCGCGGTTTGATCGATCGGCTGGGCTATACAAAAGCTCACATTGTCGGTCACGATTGCGGAGGTGCGATCGCGTGGCACTTAGCTCAAAAATTCCCCGAAAAGCTCAACCGCTTGGCAATTTTAAACGCTCCGCACCCGCAGCGATTCGTGCAGGAAATGGCGAGCAATTTAGATCAAATCCGCCGCAGTTGGTACGTTTTGGCTTTTCAGGTTCCCGGCATTCCCGAATGGTTGATCCGGCAAAACTTGAAAGATTTTGTGAAAAATGTTTTTCAAGGACAAGCTGTTCGCAAAGGAGCTTTTAGCGCTGAAGAAACTAAGATTTATCAGACTGCTTTAGAAAAGCCGGGAGTGTTAGCGGCGGCGATGAATTATTACCAGCAGATGTTTCACCCGCAGCGGCTTTGGCATTGGGGACAGAAATTAGAACCTGTGACAGTGCCTACTTTGGTGCTTTGGGGAGAAGAAGATGCGTTTTTAAGCCACAAACTTGTAGAAGGTTTAGATCGGTTAATTACGGCTCCGTTTAAGTTGAAATTAGTTCCTAACTGCGGTCACTGGATTCAGCAGGAAGCACCGCAAACGGTGAATCGAGAATTGCTGAGTTTTCTGAGAAATTCTTCTCCTTCTTTGGCTTTGGCATAGAAAAAAATTAACGCTTGCAAATAAGAACGGGCAAGATGCCCGTTCCACAAGAAGATTGAATTTTTGTGGAACGGGCATCTTGCCCGTTCTTGATATCTGACAAATTCAACTGTTTGTTAATCCCAGAGCAAATTTTCTTGGATCAGCAGTGCAATCATTGCAGTTCTGGAACAAACACCGAGTTTGATAAAAATCCGCCTCACGTAAGTAGCAACCGTCCAGTGACTGATATTTAAATTTTTGGCAATACATTTGTTTGGCAGGCCTTGGGCTACTAATTGCGCGATCGCTCTTTCCCGTGGACTCAGGCTAATTTCCGGTTTGTCACTTGTGCTTTGCATACTTTTGCAATGAGATAACGAGTTAAAATCTAATCAATTAAGGGTTGAATTCCGAGTTTTTCTCGAACTTCAGATAAAGGAGTTTCCCAATCAGATGCAACATCCCAGTCTATTAGCCGAGTGGCTAGTTTTCCGTGTTTTAAGCCTTTGATAATTTGTCCGATCGCGCATTTGCCGCCGATCAGTCCAACTAACACTAAAATCGCACAGGAAGGACGAAATACTTGAGCGCGAGTAAACGCTTGAAGTACAAATTCATCTTCTGTTGAAGCTGAAAGACCGGTCAGAACGTGCCAAACGTCGTGGTTTCGCTGAATCCAGTCTCCCGATGCGATCGGCTCAAAGCCTTGTTCGTCCAAAAACCGCGCCACTTCGCACCCTAATGTTCCTGCTGGCAGTTGGCGCAATTTTTCCAAGTCTATTTCAAAAGGTCGATCGCTCTCAATTTGAGGATTAATTGTTCGAGCCATCTTTAATATAACTTCTAATTGACCGTCAGCCATGATTGATTCTCCCTTCAACAATGATTTAAGTTTCGGGCAAATTAATTGGTGTTTGTCAAGTTCATTTTTGCGCTGAATCAAGACGACTTTTTTTACCTACTCAGCTTAGAAACCGTACTTTCTGTCACAGCAATTGGCTTTCAGGAGCTTTTACATTTCTTTACAAACAGCCTCAGAGGTAAAATCTGCCAGTTGTCAAAATCGGGCTAGTGTTAGTTACCGCAACTTGACCCACCGGGAAGTAACCGTAAAATCCACAGTATTTAGCGGTGATTGGAACTCCCTTACTTACGTATATAAATTTATTCTGCTGCTCATCATTGGAACCTGCAATGAGTCAGAAGTTGAACCCTGTAAACCAAGCGATGCGGGTGCTAGCAAGTGAAGAGAGTTGAAGGAACCTGAAGTAAGGTGAAGTTATGCAGAGTTGATGCCGGGGATGCTCCCCGCCCAGGGTCAGACGAGTGCGCAGTCGCTCAAATTAGTGTCACTCATTTGAGCGACTGGTGAAGTATTTGAATACTAGGTATAATAAAGTATAAATTCATAAAAGGTATTGCCATGAAACAACTTAATATTTGGTTTTATGCAGGAGCTTTGTCATTAATTTGGTGCAGTGCTGCTAGCGCTACCACTTATGTTGATCCCAACGGTCAAACTACTTTAAACCTGTCAGAAAAAGGGAACAATCGCAGCAGTTTTTACTTGACAAAAGTAGGCAATCGTGAATTTTTGGGCAATATTAAAGTTACCCGTTCCGAAGGAGCAGCCGGCTCTTATTATTACAACGGAACTTTCAAAGACAGTGCGAGTGGCCCTGGAAAAAAAATTGTTTGTTCTGGAGATATTACCATTGTCACGCGTCAAGTTGGAAGGAGCAGCCAATTGGGAGCAGAAGTTACTTGGAAGGTGAAAGCAGGAGAAAATTGTCCTTCAGTGGGCAAGACAGTTAAAGTAAATTTAGTCGAAGCTTTACCGCGTGCTAATGCAAGTGGCGACTATACTTCTAGCAATGCTAATACTTGGTTGACTGAAACTGCTGGTTCTGGAACTTGGCCATTGTGGCGAATCACCTCACAGGATGGAAAACTCAACTGTCGCCAGACGCCAAACGGAGCAATTAAACAAGTTTACAGCGCGAACAAAGATAAAATTTTCGGTGAACTCAGGGGAACAAATGCAATTAAACTAGAGAAAGGTCAACCCTGGCTGCTGACAACAAATGGCTGTTACGTGCGCGCTAATTCTCAATACATTCAGCCAATTTCTTTGCCACAGTAAGTGACAAAAGTGATAAATAAACTGCTGCTCATCTCAAAGCACGACTTCTTAAAGAAAGAAGTGACGCTGCTGGGTTTTCTGTTGTTTTAACTTGTTTTAATTAAAACTTGATTGGCGATTTAGTGGCCCAGCAACATAGCTTCTTCTGCCAAATCTTTGCTTGCAATAACCTTCGGTTCCTTCAGGATAAAAACACAAAGGAAGCACACAATTACAGCAGCAATTCCGAGTACCTCAAAGAAGCTGCGGTTGCCTGCAACTGTTTGCGGCAGAAAGCTATAAAGGGTGGCGTAAATTACAGAGCCCACACTGCCGTAAGCACCGATTTTGTTTTGCCAGTGGGTGTGGGCTTAACTATTTTTCTGCACGACAAATATGCTCAGAAGCGCTCTGCGACTCTCAACCAGCAGATAGAAGTTTTAGAGATTTCCTTCAACCAAACTCCTCAACATTAAACGTGAAATACTCTTATTTTAGATCCCCGACTTCATCGATGAAGTTGGGGATCTTTGTCTTCTCTCAAATGCTTTACCCTACATCTTAAAAAAACAGAATAAACATATCCCCGACTTCTTTAAAAAGTCGGGGATATAACTGCTATGGGATTTATTGACTAAAAGATTTAGATTTCTTCCAAATCATCTACATCATCTACATCATCTACATCTACATCATCTACATCATCTACATCATCTACATCATCTACCTCAACAGGAGCGACAGAATTAGCAGAAACCACAGCACCAGTCTCAAGTTTCTTTTTAACTAGCTCCTCAATTTCATTTTTGAAATCGATGTTTTTCTCCATGTGCTGGATCACTTTGTCTCGTCCTTGAGCTATGTTCTCGCCGTTATAGCTATACCAAGAACCTTTTTTCATAATTACTCCCATTTCGTCGGCCAAGTCAGTCAGACAGCCTAAAGTAGAAATGCCTTTGCCAAATACAATGTCAAATTCGGCAATGCGGAAAGGCGGAGCAACTTTATTTTTAGCAACTTTAACTTTCGTGCGGTTGCCGTATTCTTCGGTACCTTTTTTCAAGCTTTGAATGCGGCGAATGTCGAGCCGCACGCTGGCGTAGAATTTGAGTGCGTTGCCGCCGGTTGTTGTTTCCGGGTTGCCGTAAGTTATGCCGATTTTCTGCCGCAATTGGTTGAGGAAAATGACGGTACAGCCGGATTTGCCGATATTGCCGGTGATTTTCCGTAAAGCTTGGCTCATCAAGCGCGCTTGCAAACCCATGTGGGAGTCGCCCATGTCGCCTTCAATTTCGGCGCGGGGGACGAGGGCGGCTACGGAGTCAATGACTACGATATCGACGGCGACGGAACGCACGAGTTGATCGACAATTTCTAGGCCCATTTCGCCGGTATCCGGCTGGGAAACTAATAGATTTTCAATATCGACGCCTAAAGCTGAGGCGTAGGTGGGATCGAGCGCGTGTTCGGCATCGACGAAGGCTGCGATTCCGCCGGATTTTTGGACTTCGGCGATCGCGTGGAGGGCTAGAGTGGTTTTACCGGAACTTTCCGGCCCGTAAATTTCAATGACTCGGCCTTTTGGCAAACCGCCGCCCAAAGCAATGTCCAGTGTCAGGGCTCCGGTGGGAATGGTTTCTACCCTCATACGAGTGGAGTCTCCCAATCGGACGATCGCCCCTTTGCCAAAGCTGCGCTCGATTTGGGACAGTACGGAAGTTAGGGCTTTTTGCTTTTCTGAGTTTTCAGTGGAAGTTTTTATAGACGTTTCTTTTTTTGCCATTTGCGGTATGCGGGTAGACCCCTTGCGGAGCTTGTTGATTAACTGTACAACACGTATGTTAGCAGTTATTTTTGGGGTCTGGAGGTTCTGGGAGGATCTGCTTGAAGATTCTTGATTTTGGGGGTGGTTCAGCCTGAGCCAGCTTTCACAAGGCTCGGATCTAGAAGGTATTCAGCATCCGGCAGAGGGTAGAATTATTGTCTGTCGGGGTATGTACTGGGTATCGATCGCTCTCGGAGTGAGGTTTAAGATGGTCTACAGTGCCAAATTCCGTGAAGCGTAGCTATCCCGCAGGGAATCGCCACAATTAGGACAAGCATGGGATCTACAACACATCAAGACACATCTGTTAATACCAAAAATTCCCGCTGGCTGATGAGCTTATTGGCGATCGGCATTTTACTAGGTATCGGATTTCGGTTCTTCGAGATCGATCGCAAACTTTACTGGCACGACGAAGCTTACACATCAATCCGCGCTGCTGGTTTCACACGCCAAGAAATCGACGACAAACTATTCCAAAACCGGATTGTTCCCGCACCAGAATTGCAAAAATATCAGCGGATTAAACCGGGAAGTACAGAAGCAGATACAATTCGTTCTTTAGCACTAGAAGACCCGCAGCATCCGCCTTTATACTTTCTCATGGCTCGTTGGTGGATGCAGCAATTTGGCAGTTCTCTAACAGCATCCCGCACTTTGCCAGCACTATTGAGTTTACTGTCGCTGCCTTTGATGTACGCTTTAGCTCAGGAACTTTTTGCCTCTAATTTGGCGGCGTTATTAGCAACAGCACTTTTGGCATTATCTCCCTTTGACATACTGTTTGCTCAGACAGCAAGGCAGTACAGTTTGCTGACAGCCACAGTTATTGGCAGCAGTTGGCTGCTGCTGAGAGCAGTGCGGTTGCGGGGTTGGCAAAACTGGGCGTGTTACTCGCTGGCGATCGCCATTGGTTTCTACACTCACCCTTTCTTCAGTTTAACTCTCATCGGACACGGAGTTTTTATAATTGCTTACTGGTTGTTTGTAAAAAAAAGAGAATTGGAAGGTCACGTAACTAATT
The DNA here is from genome assembly GCF_036701825.1 of Microcoleus sp. MOSTC5. Classification (NCBI taxonomy): domain Bacteria; kingdom Bacillati; phylum Cyanobacteriota; class Cyanophyceae; order Oscillatoriales; family Microcoleaceae; genus Microcoleus; species Microcoleus sp. MOSTC5. The sequence continues at coordinate 185,194 of NZ_JAUBRK010000002.1, forward strand.
CCCTATTTTTTCTAGCAGTAATAGCAGCTTTAATATTGTATTTTCCGTGGATTTACGTGCTGACAACCAACCTGGAACGAGCATCAGCTACGACAGATTGGACGCGAGTATCTCCTGGTTTGCTGTATCTGGTCAAATTGTGGGTTCTCAGCTTTACAGCCTTATTTTTTGACTTCGACTTAGGCTTTGATAATATCTGGACTTATGTGCTGAGATTGCCATTTTTGCTGTTAATGGCCGCAGCAATTTACAAAATCTGCCGCTGGACTAGCAGTTCAACTTGGTTGTTTATTTTAACATCAATTTTTGTACCTTTTTCGATCCTGGCGTTACCGGATATAATCTTAGGCGGCAAACGTTCCGCCGTCAGTCGCTATCTGATTTCCTGCTTTCCGGGAGTGCAGCTAGCAGTTGCTTACTTGCTCGCAAGTAACGTGAAAACTCAGGAGCGGTTTTGGCAAGTTATTTTAGCCTTGGTATTTACAGCAAGTATAGCATCCTGTACGGTCAGCGCTTTTTCTGATACTTGGTGGAGCAAAGACTTGAGTTATTTTAATGCTGAAGTTGCGAAAATTATTAACAAAGAGGCGATAGCTAACCGCTCGATTAAAGATACAATTGTAATTAGCGATCGCGGTAACGATTTTACTAACATGGGAGATTTGCTTTCTCTGAGTTATTTGCTTGACAAAGACGTGCGGCTGATGCTGCTGAGCCAGTCGCCAGATATGGAGATGCTGAACAAATATTCGGCTCCCCTGGTATTCCGCCCTTCGGAAAAATTGCGATCGGCACTCAAGCAAAATCAACGCCGCTTAGAGCCAATATTGGAGTATGCCAGACTTTTTCGAGTGCGGCGAGCTTCTTAGAGCAGCTTGACAGAAATGGACGATCGTCCCCGGTAGGGTACGTCAGCCGATTTTAGATTGTAGATTTTAGATTTTAGATTTATTCCACAGATGAATCTGGGAGATTAAACTTTGGTCTAAAATTTTTGGATTTTCACGACAGGAGTAGGTGGCACGGTATCCGTTTTTGGGCGGGGTCATAAAAAACTGTTTGAGTTGCCTCAAATATTTCGACTGACACACCTTAAATCACTATTGGGGCATTTTTGTCAAAATTCCCGCTAAAGTGCGTCAGAAAAAAACTGTGTCAGTTGTCTCAAGTATTTGGGCGGACGCATTTGACATAATCAGCAATAATTATTTGAATACTTAGGATAAAACGCAATGCAAGAGTTAAATAATTCATCTTCCGAATCCGCACAGCAATTTCGCAATCTTCAGACAGAATTACGCGAACGCTGGGGAGCGATCGAAGACTTCGACAGCGGAGATTGTGACATTATCGTCATTCCTTCTCTCAGCTTAGATCAGCAAGAAATGCTGAAAATTGAGGGGGCTTACCACTACGAAGAGCGGCATTTATTTTCATTGATTCGCCTGCGAAATCCCCGCACGCGCTTAATTTACATTACCTCCGAGCCTTTGCACCCGATGATTGTGGATTATTACCTGCAATTGTTGCCGGGAATTCCGTTTTCTCACGCGCGCGATCGGCTTTTGCTGTTCTGTGCTTACGATGCTTCTGCCAAATCCCTCACCCAGAAAATTTTAGATCGTCCCCGCTTGATGGAGCGCATTCGTCAAGCAGCGCGGCCGACAAAATCTTATATGGTTTGTTACAACTCTACGCCCTTAGAACGCGAGTTATCTGTTAAATTGGGGATTCCTTTGTGGGCTAGCGATCCCGATCTGTTATACTGGGGAACAAAAAGCGGTAGCAGGCAAATTTTTAAAGAATGTGGCGTGCCTTGTCCTGACGGTTCCGAGTTGGTTTGGAATGCTGAAGATTTAGCAGAATCTGCGGCTCAACTTTGGGAAAGGCAGCCGCATTTGCAGCGGATGGTAATTAAGTTAAATGAAGGTTTTTCGGGGGAAGGTAATGCAATTTTAGATCTGAAGTCTCTCGCAGGTAAAGCAACTACAGAAAGAGCGAAGGCAATTGGCGACAGCTTCCATAATTTACGCTTTCAATCCACAGGCGAAACCTGGGAAAATTTTAGCAGCCGCATTCCCGAATTAGGGGCAATTGCCGAAGCATTTATCGAAGGAGAAAAAAAGTTCTCGCCCAGCGTTCAAGGCAGAATTGTCCCCAGCGGCGAAGTAGAAATTCTCTCAACCCACGACCAAATTTTAGGAGGCCCAGACGGTCAAATTTTCTTAGGCTGCCGATTTCCGGCGGACGAATCTTATCGAATAGCGTTGCAGGAATTGGGATGGAAAGTAGGGCAAAACTTAGCTAAAAAAGGTGCTTTAGAGAGATTTGGAGTGGATTTTCTCGCGGTAAAGCAATCCGATGGGAAATGGGATCTTCAAGCAATAGAAATTAACTTACGGAAAGGAGGCACAACTCATCCGTTTATGGCTTTGAAGCTGTTAACAAACGGTCGGTACGAGCGTACTACGGGATTGTTTTACAGTCAGCAGGGCCGTCCGAAATATTATGTTGCTTCCGACAATTTGAAAAAAGAGCGTTATCGGGGATTGTTGCCGAACGATTTGATGGATATTATTGCTGACAATCAACTGCATTTTGACACTGGTACTGAGACGGGCAGTGTGTTTCATTTAATGGGCTGTTTGTCGGAGTTTGGCAAATTGGGATTGACGAGTATCGGCAATTCGCAGCAAGAAGCTGAGCAGATGTATAACAAAGTTGTGAAAGTGCTCGATCGCGAAACTTCATACTAAATCTCATTTAACCATTAATTATTTGGTCGTGGGAAATGGCTAATAGGTCATTGGTACTTTAAACTGACAACCGCAGATTTTAATCTGCGGGTTGCGGGTTGTAGCTAATTTTTAGGGGGATAAATGGGCGTGGGATCGATCGAACCTGTGCGGTTGAGCGGCCAAAAACGGACGATCGCCCTACCGATAATATTTTGCCTCGGTACAAAGCCCCAATAATGGCTGTCACAGCTTGCGTTTCGGTTGTCGCCGAGCACCAAGTAAGAATTTGGAGCTACAACTACAGGCCCGTAGGGATACTGTGGAATTTCTTCAATATATTTTTCCTGTAGCGGCTGCTTGTTAATAAAAACTTTTCCCTGTTTAACTTCCACAGTGTCTCCTGGAAGTCCGATCACTCGCTTGATATAGGCATCTTTGATCGGCGGCGGCTGTCCCGTGCACAAACTAGCTGGATCTGGAGGCATAAACACTATAATATCTCCTCGCTGGGGCTCTTGGAATCGATAGCTCACCTTATCTATAATTAATCGATCGTTAATTTGTAAGGTTGGAAGCATCGAGCCGGTGGGAATGTAGCGAGCTTCGGCAACCAGGGTGCGGATGCCAAAGGCCAAAAATGCTGCTAAGCCGATCGTCTTAATTCCTTCTATCCAAGGATTTTCGGTGTCTTGCGGAGGTTTTTCGTCGGCTGACTTGTCTAGACGAGTCATAAGTATTAAGTGACTGGGCTGGATACAAATTATAAACTTAATTCGGAGTTTTTTCAGGAAATCTACAAAATCTTCGCCGGCGGGGTGGGTTTTTGCATTGGCCCTGCAGACGAGTGCAAAACCTCTATTTGTGTTGGAATAATCTTTTTAGGAGCGGGCTAGGAGTGCCACCTCCTAAAAAAAATATTTGTTGCTTCACAGGCATCTGCCTGTTACCTCCAACGCCCCCGGTAAGAAACTGGGTTTCTTACATAGATATATCGTCCTCAACCTGTTATTTTCCGTATAAACCGAGTTTCTGAGCGCAACTCGCATTCATATTTCTTACTATTGACAGAACTCTTTTGAGGATAAAATTTTTCCAGGCTGACACACACCTTACTCATTTAATTATAGCTTATGCTGACCACATCAAGTTTGTTAATCCGCGGCGCTCGCGTTCTTTTGCCCAACGGCGAGTTTTTAGTAGGGGACGTGGAAATCTGCGAGGGCAAAATTGTTCGGGTTGCTCCTGAAATTGCCGAATCGGGCGATCGAGAAATAGATGCGAAAGGCTTAACTCTGTTACCCGGAGTCATTGACCCCCAGGTACACTTCCGAGAACCGGGTTTAGAACACAAGGAAGACTTGTTTACCGCTAGCTGTGCTTGCGCTAAAGGCGGCGTGACTTCATTTTTGGAAATGCCGAATACCCGACCTCTGACAACAACCCAAGCTGCCTTAGATGATAAACTAAGTCGCGCTGCCGAGAAGTGTTTGGTGAATTACGGCTTTTTTATTGGTGCAACAGCCGAAAATTTGCCGGATTTGTTGACTGCGAATCCGACTCCGGGAATTAAAGTTTTTATGGGTTCGATGCACGGGCAGCTTTTGGTGGATGGAGAAGCAACTTTAGAGGCGATTTTTGCCAAGGGCGATCGACTAATTGCCGTACACGCCGAAGACCAAGCTAGAATCAATCAGAGGCGTCAGGAATTTGCCGGGATTTCCGATGTGGCCGTGCACTCGCAAATTCAAGACAATCAAGCAGCTTTATTAGCAACTCAGCTAGCATTAAAGCTTTCTAATAAATATCAGCGCCGTCTGCACATTCTGCACCTTTCAACTGGGGATGAAGCTGAGTTTTTGCGTCAGGAAAAACCGAGTTGGGTAACGGCGGAAGTGACGCCGCAGCATTTGTTGTTAAATACCAGCGCCTATGAAAAAATTGGCAGTTTAGCTCAAATGAATCCGCCTTTGCGCGAACCCCGGGATAACGAAATACTTTGGCAAGCTTTATTAGACGGCGTAATTGATTTTATCGCCACCGATCACGCGCCGCACACATTAGCAGAAAAAGCTCAAGATTATCCGAATACGCCGTCTGGAATGCCAGGAGTCGAAACTTCTTTGCCTTTGATGCTGACCCAAGCAGTGCAGGGAAGATGTACGGTTGCGCAAGTTGCTAATTGGATGTCAACGGCAGTGGCTAAGGCTTATAAGATTCCGAAGAAAGGGTCGATTTCTCCGGGGTTTGACGCTGATTTGGTATTAGTAGATTTGGACAATTACCGCCCGGTGGTGCGAGACGAAATCGTGAGCAAGTGCGGCTGGAGTCCCTTTGAAGGTTGGAATTTAACTGGATGGCCTGTGGTCACGGTTGTGGGAGGAAAAGTTGTTTTTGAGAATAATAAATTGGATACAAATGTGAGGGGAGAAGCCTTGACATTTGACGCTGAGTCAGCATGAATTTAACTCAAGTGTTATAATTGGGTATTCCTGCATCGCAAAGGCGATATTACCCATGCTTCTCCAAGAACTAGAAACACAACTCCTGGCCTTAACTCCGACTGAGAAAGCTGAAGCCATCCGGCTTTTAACCCAAAGTTTAAAGAATAGCTGGCCAGGAATTACCAAAACTCCCGACGTGTGTGGCGGCGATGCTTGCATTGCCAAAACTAGACTTCCCGTTTGGCTGTTCGTGAGTTTGCGCCGTCAAGGTTCAAGCGATGCTGAACTTCTACAATTTTATCCCCATTTGAATGCTGCAAACTTAGTAAATGTCTGGACTTATGCTGAGGCTAACTCCGAAGAAATTGAAACAGCACTCCGAGAAGAAGCAGCAGCAATGATGCAGGAAGTATAATTTATGGCACGTCTCTATGCAGATGAACAGTTCCCGTTTCCTGTTGTGGCATTGCTGCGAAATTTCGGTCACGATGCCCTGACTATTCAAGAGGCAGGAAATGCCGGAGATGATGACCCGGAAGTATTAGCCTTTGCTGTGAATAACGATCGGGCCGTTATGACGCAAAATCGTCGGCATTTCATTCGTTTGCACGCTCAACAACCCAACCATGCTGGTATTATCGTGTGTACAGACGATAAAAATCTAGAAAGGTTGGCAACACGCATCAATGATGCTATTTCAATTGAGGAAACTTTGAGAGGTAAATTGATTCGTGTCAACCGTCCGCAGTAAGTAAGCGCGAGCGAAGCTATCCCGAAGAAAATCGCCTTTTCTCAAATTTCCAATTGCCAATTAAATAAGTCCCCATTACCAATTACTTCAATTTGCCGCCCGTTATCTAGATAACTCAAATAAATTTGCAAATGATTCTCTGGTTTGTATTGCAATCTTTCCGCCCATTCGATCGCCACAATTCCCAAATCCCTTTCTAATCCGTCCCAATAACTTTCTAAGTGCAAAGCTTCGGCTTCTTCGGGTTCCAGTCGATACAAATCGAGATGGTACAGCGGAACTCGCCCTGCAAAATACTCGTTAATCAGGGTGAAAGTAGGACTTTCGATCGAGTCTGAGATTCCTAAACCTTCAGCGATACCTTGAACCAAGGTAGTTTTGCCAGCACCTAAATCTCCTTGTAATAAGATTACAGTGGCTGGGGGGAGCGATCGACCTAATGATACGCCCAACTTGCGCGTAGCTTCAGCATCTGGAAGAGAAAGTATCATCTTAGTCATTAGTTATTAGTCATTAGTCATTAGTCATTAGTCATTAGTTACTCGCTTGAGGCTGCTAATAACAAATAACATTAGTCTGCACCGTCAACAGTCAACAGTCAACAGTTAACAGTCAGCAGCTTAAATGTTCTGGGCGCGACCGTACCAACGCAGCAACATCCCCGCCAACCTTTGAGAATTGTGGCGAATTAAACCCGTATTTTTATCTTCATCCATCACATTTGCGATGACAATTCGCCGCCCCAATTGCGTTACGGCTTCTCGATCGAGTACAACCGGATAAGAATTCTCCTGAGAATAGCGGATCAAAGCTTTTGCAGAAGGGACTTTTCCTTGAACTACTACAGCATCGAACAGTGGCCGGCCGCAAGCGCGGTCGATCGCCCGAATGTGGTCTGCAACACTGTATCCGTCAGTTTCCCCCGGCTGAGTCATAATATTGCACACATAAATGCGCGGAACTTCGCTGTTGGCGATCGCATCAGCAATTTCCGGCACTAACAAATTCGGAATGACACTCGTATAAAGACTCCCTGGCCCAATAATAATAAAATCCGCTTCCCGAAGCCCTTCCACAGCCCTAGGTAAGGCCGGAGGATTAGCAGGAGTACAGCCTATTTTGAGGATTTTTCCGTTAGCTTTTGTAATGCTGGACTCCCCCTCAATCCTCCGGCCGTCCGCCAGTTCTGCCCACAAAGACACGTCGCTCAGAGTAGCCGGCAGCACCTCTCCCCTAACTGCTAAAACTTTAGAACTCGCGGCGATCGCCTGTTCCAAATCTCCAGCAATATCGCTCATCGCCGTCAAAAACAAATTCCCAAAACTGTGACCCATCAAACCGTCACCGGCCTGAAAGCGATATTGAAATAACTCAGTTAATAACTTTTCCTCATCTGCCAAAGCCGCCAAACAATTGCGAATGTCTCCCGGCGGCAATACCCCAATTTCCCGCCGCAGCCGCCCGGAAGACCCCCCATCATCCGCCACCGTGACAATAGCAGTGATTTTGGCGCTGTAATCTTTCAATCCCCTGAGCAAATTAGAAAGGCCCGTACCGCCCCCAAGTGCCACAATTTTCGGTCCGCGGTGCAGCCTGCGGTGGTTGAGGAGGCGATCGACCAATTCCTCATTCCCTTCCGGCATCAGCACTTGAGTAATAGAGTTCAAACTGCGAGTTTGCCCCCACAGAATTAACAAAATCCCGCCAAGAATGATGAGCGGCCCCGACACGTAATTGGGAACAACTTCGGCAATCCACGCCAAAAAATTTCTCAACAATTGCAATAAGAAGAAAATGGGAGTCATCCCAGTCCAAATCGCTAAACCCAAAGTGGCAAGTACCACGCCGCTGGCACTGATCAGCAGCCACCGTTTCACCAACAGTCCGGGGGCTAACCACTTAAACCACTGGTGAACTCGCCCGTTCCGCAAAGAAGGGGGGTAAGGATTTCTGGATTGGGCAAAAACCTGCTTGGCTTTAGCCAAGACGCGGAGGGCTTTAGGAAGTGAACTAATTGACATGGTTAATTAGTCTTAAGGGTATTGGAACAGCTCAAGCTGACAAATTTACAATACAAGAGAGTTTTGATTCTGGCAGTCAATTTAAGTCATTAGTCATTAATCATTAGTCATGAGTCATTAGTCATTAGCTAGACTGATGACTGAGGACTGATAATTTATTGATAACATCCTATGGCTGAGCCACTAATCGAACTCAAGGGGGTAAGTAAGTCCTTCGGCCAGAACCCGATCCTCGATCGAGTCGATCTGAGGATTTATCGGGGAGAGGCCCTGGCAATTATTGGCCCTTCCGGGACTGGGAAATCTACGATTTTGCGGATAATTGCGGGTTTGTTGGCCCCGGATGCCGGTGAGGTTTTCGTTCAGGGACAGCGCAGGGTCGGATGGGTGGACGACGTGGCAGATCCGATCGGAATTGGGATGGTGTTTCAGCAAGCGGCTTTGTTTGATTCGCTGACGGTGGAGGAGAATGTCGGTTTTTTACTTTACCAGCATTCTAAGCTGCCGCGCCGCCGCATTCGGGAATTAGTGGAGGAAAAGTTGGAGATGGTGGGTTTGCCGCGAATTGGCGAACGCTATCCGGCGCAGTTGTCTGGGGGAATGAGGAAGCGGGTAAGTTTTGCCCGCGCCATCATGGCGAATCCCGATAATGACAGGGATAATCCAGAGGTTTTGCTGTACGACGAACCGACGGCGGGTTTAGATCCGATCGCTTCGACGGTAATTGAAGATTTAATCCGCGAGTTGCAGGCGGCCCAAGGTGTTTGCAGCACTTATGCGATCGTTACTCACCAAGACAGTACCATCCGCCGCACTGCCGATCGCATCGTGTTTCTCTATCGAGGCAAAGTGCAGTGGGAGGGAACTGTCAGCGATATTGCATCAACAGATAATTTGTTAATTCAACAATTTTTTAGCGGCAGCGTTACTGGCCCAATTCAAGTGATTGGATAGTCAATTGTCAGTTGTCAGTTGTCCGTGGTCAGTTTGCCGTGGTCAGTTTGCCGTGGTTAATTGTTTGTATTGTTGGGAGATAGTATATGTCACAAACAAACTTTCAGAAGTTAGATGTTTATAAATTAGCTGAAAAATTAGCTGATGAAATTTGGAATATTGTTATAAAATGGGACGCACTCGCAAAAGATACGGTCGGCAAGCAAATTATTCGCTCTGCTGATAGTATTGGTGCTAATATTGCTGAAGGAGATGGTAGAGGTAGCTATCAGGACCATCGGCGATTTATCAAGATCGCCAGAGGTTCTTTATATGAAACAAAGCACTGGTTGAGACGGGCTTATACTAGGCAACTACTAACAAGTACGCAAGTAGAAACACTCAAGCCAATTATTGATGAACTGTCGCCCCGGCTAAACGCCTATCTAAAATCTATAGGCAACACATATGACAAAAATTAACAACTATCAACTGCCAACTATCAACTATCAACTGCCAACTATCAACTGCCAACTGCCAACTGCCTAAGGAGGTAATATGCAATCGCGAACTGTAAGAGAAGGTTCTGTCGGGTTCTTAATTTTAGTAGGAATCGGTTTATTTGGTGGTTTAGTGCTCTGGTTGCGGGGCGTGCAGGTAGGCAACCGCAGCTACAAATTCGCCGTAGAATTTGCCAGCGCCCAAGGAATGCAAATAGGCACGCCCATCAGGTATCGCGGAGTTGCAGTCGGTAAAATTACCGCCCTCAAACCGGGTTCCAACGGCGTAGACGTGACGCTGGAGATTGCCCCCGGTACTTTAGTGATTCCCCGGGATGTGGTGATCGAAGCGAATAAATCCGGTTTAATTGGCGAATCGTCGATCGACATTACCCCCAACTCGATTTTGCCAGAATCATTACTTACCGCCAATCCCGTTAGTGCTGACTGTCCCCCTGAGATTATCTGCCAAAATTCGCGCTTAAAAGGTCAAGCAGGAGTTACTATCGACGAACTTATTCGATCCACAGTCCGCCTAGCTAATTTCTACACCGACCCCGCGCTGTTCAACAATATTAAATCCCTGGCAGAAAATACAGCTAACACAGCTAAAGGTGCAGCTAAACTCACTCAAGATTTATCGAAGTTAACTCAAACTGCCCAAACTGAAATAAAAACTTTGAATCAATCTGTACGGGGAGACCTTGGCAGCTTAAATCAATCTATAAAAACCGATTTAACAAGTTTAAATCAATCATTAAAGGGAGAATTTAATAGTTTAAATCAATCATTAAAGGGAGAGGCAAGCAGTCTAAATCAATCGCTTAAAGGGGAAATATCAGGAGTTGCGGCTGATATTTCTAAAGTAGCAGCTACGGCGGACACTTCCACAAAAGCCGTATCTGCCGCTGCGATAAATTCTGCTAATTCAGTAACTCAAGCAGCCAATCAAGTTACATTAACAGCCAACCAACTTAATTCTTTAGTAGCAACCAACCGCGCCAGTTTAGTTTCAACTCTGAATAACATCAATCAAAGCAGTCAGGAACTGCGGGTAGCTGTCAGCAGTTTGAGTCCGACAATTAATCGAATCAACCAAGGACAATTGCTGAACAATTTAGAAGTTTTATCAGCGAATGCAGCCCAAGCTTCTGGTAATTTGCGAGATTTATCCAGCCAGGTAAACAATCCGACCACTTTGCTATTATTGCAGCAAACTCTAGATTCTGCACGAGCTACATTTCAGAACGTCCAGAAAATTACTTCCGACGTGGATGATTTGACAGGAGATCCGGCTTTCCGCAACAACATTCGCAGGTTGTTCAACGGATTAGGAGGCTTGTTGGGTTCGACAGAACAACTCCGACAGCAAGTTAAAGTCACTCAAACATTAGCTCCCCTTTCTGAGAAAGTAAATGCGAGTAAAACTGCCAGAAATTCATCAGTAGAGCCTGGATTTCCTCGCTTGCAAAAACAGCCAAAATGGCCTGTTATACCTTCTCAAACTGCTAGGTCAGCAGAACCAGTAGATCCATAAAATACGCCTTAAAACAGGGTATCATTGAATAAGCGCAATTGCACAAGATTCGCGAGCTACTCTAGTTAGTAACCAGCGCAATACGCACAGGGTAAGCTCATCTAATTTGGTATAAATTGTACTTGACAAAAATGGCAAGATATCAAAGAGCATCCTGTCAGTAG
>NZ_JAUBRK010000100.1:0-15144 GCF_036701825.1 Microcoleus sp. MOSTC5
AAATGGGGCATGGTGGCATGATAGGAAAGCATCAGCACTTCATTCTACTCCTCTATCATTACATATTTAGCACTACCAACTTCAGTAAGTACGAAAAGTAAATATTTAACAATCTTTCATCTATAGGTGGACAGCTAATGCAGCTACCAACTAAACCATCGATCGCCTTCTGAGAATCAAAGCAAATACTTATACTTCTGACTGTCTGTAAAGATACGGCTTCATCAGCGAAAAGGCTGATCAGTGGATGCAAAGCATTTTCTGTTGAATTTTCAACCGATTTTAATAACTCAAAGTTCCACTGTTTATAAGGAATGCGTTCGAGTGAGTAGCCAAGAGAGCGAATGAAATCGCAAAGCTGATTCCAAGGAATGGGGTGAGGGTTAACTAAATGGAAAGCTTTCCCGACCAATTCTTTTTGTTTGGATAAATGAACGATCGCTTGGCTAACATAATCCACAGGAGTCATGTCCACCATGATGTCTAAATCAGGTGTTTTTCCCATTTGAATGCAGCCTTTAAGCATTCTGCGGAGCAGATCGGCAGTATTGCAAATACCCGTTTGGCTGTCTCCTGAGATAAATCCCGGTCTATAAATATAAACGGGTAGCCCTCTAGAATAGGCAGTCATAACTAATTTTTCAGCTACCCATTTACTTTGATCGTAACCTTCACAAAGACTTTCACTATCAGGTAGTTCGTCTTGTTCTCGAACTACTGTATTTTGCTCGTAAGTATCCGAAGAAAATACGCCAATGGTAGAAACGAAATGCACTGGTTTTACTTTGATAATGCAGGCTAATCTCAAAACTTCCTGCGTACTGAGAACGTTTACCGCTTTTAATGCAGAGTATGGATAAACCAGATTTGTTGATGCACCATTGTGATAAATTACATCTAATTTGCTTGCCAGTGCGCGAAATTCATGTGATGTAAGTCCTAAAAATGGTTGAGATAAATCTCCTAAAACTGGGATGATGCGGTTGCTGATAGGTTGGTTATAAAGTAAATAGCGTTCTAGACTTTTTTGGATTTTTTCGATGCCTTGTTCGAGGTTGGATGCTCTTACCAGGCAATAAATATTTGCCTGCGTTTTCTTTAGTAACTCATTAAGTAAGTGAGTACCGAGAAATCCAGTTGCTCCTGTTAATAAGATATGGGATGGTTCTTTATCCCATTCAAAATTAATATTTTCAGGAGAGATGGTAGGATCTAAGATTGCTTCCGCATTTAGATCGATACTTTCTTTTTTCGCTGATGTAGTAGTGTAATCTGTCTGACTAGCAAGAGCGATCGCATCCGCAGTTCCTGCAATGGTCGGCACTTCTAAGAATTGTCGCAGCGATACTTCTACCTGAAAAGCATCTCTCACTTTAAACATTAGGTGAGTAACTTTTAAAGAATGCCCGCCCAAATCGAAAAAGCGATCGTAAATGCCAACTCGATCGATACCGAGAATCTTTTTCCAGATTTCAGCTAACTTTTCTTCTACAGGAGTACGAGGCGCAATGAATGCTGTTTCTAGTTCTTCTCGATTTCCTTCTGGCGCTGGTAAGATTCGCCGATTTACTTTTCCAGAAGGAGTTAAAGGCAGTGCTTCTAAAAATACAAAAGCATTAGGAATCATGTATTCAGGCAACTTTTCTTGCAAAAAGTGCCGCAGTTCGTTGGCAGAAGATGCTAACTCTTTGGAGGCAACTACATAAGCAACTAAACGCTTGTCGCCTGGTATATCTTCCCTAACAATAACAACAGCTTCTGCTACGTTTGGGTGTTGTGCCAAAGCAGTTTCGATCTCTCCTAACTCAATCCGAAATCCGCGAATTTTTACTTGATCGTCAATTCGACCCATATACTCGATGTTACCATCTGGTAAATAGCGTGCTCGATCGCCAGTTTTGTACAGTTTTGAGTTTTGAGTTTTGAGTTTTGAGTTTTCTTTTAATTCAGAACTCAAAACTAATAACTCATCACTATTTAAGAATGGGTTTTCAATAAACCGTTGGGATGTTAAATCTGGTCGGTTGATATAACCATTGGCTAAACTAACACCGCCGATGTAAATTTCTCCGGGAATACCAATTGGTACTGGTTGTAATTGTGAATCGAGGATGTGGATTTTGGCGTTGGCAATAGGACGACCGATCGAGGGCAATTTAGGCCAATTTTTAGGTGAACCCGTGAGAGTAAATGCCGTTACAACATGACTTTCAGAAGGGCCATATTGATTGTGCAAAGTGCAATCTTTTAGCTGACTAAACCAATTGACGATCGCTCTACTAATTTGCAACTGTTCGCCAGCAGTAATAATTTCTCGCAAACTATTAGGTACGGTTCCTTGCTCTTCAGCAACCTCAGCTAGATGCTGAAGGGCAATAAAAGGAAGAAATAAACGTTCGATCGCTTCATCTTGGAGAAGTTGCAATAAAGCTACTGCATCTTTCCGAATCATGTCTGAAATTAACACCAAAGTGCCGCCAGAAAACCAACTGGTAAAACACTCCTGAAAAGAAACATCGAAACTGATGGGGGCAAATTGGAGAGTTTTAGTAGCAGGAAAAGCAAAATTTTGTAATTGCCAATCGATCAGATTCACCAGGGGACTGTGACTCATTGCCACCCCTTTAGGTTTGCCTGTAGAACCTGATGTATAGATAACGTAAGCTAAATGATCGGGTAATACGGCTGTGGTGGGGTTATCTTGCGGGCGTTGGGCGATCGATTTCCAGCCCCGATCTAAACAAATCGCTGGTATCCCATACTCTAACAGTGGCGGCAATAAACTTGCCTGAGTTAGCACTACTGGAACTCCGGCATTTTCCAGCATATAAGCTATCCGTTCTTGCGGATAAGCCGGGTCGAGAGGTAAGTAAGCTGCACCTGCTTTTAGGATGCCCAAAAGTCCGATCGCCATTTCCAGCGATCGTTCTACGCAGATACCAACTACCGTATCTGGTACAACTCCTAGTAATCGTAAATGATGCGCTAATTGATTCGCCTTTTGATTCAACTCCCGATAAGTAAGTTGCTGCCCTTCAAACATAACTGCTACAGCATCGGGATTTCGTTCTACTCGCTCTTCAAATAACTGGTGAATGCACTTATTTTGAGAATAATTTGTCTCATTAGCATTCCAATTTATTAACTGTTGACGCTCAGCAATTGTTAACAAATTCAATTTCGAGATAGAACGATCGGGATCGGCAACAATACTTTCTAGCAAACTGATAAAATGTCCAACCATCCGGGAAATAGTAATGCCATCGAATAAGTCCGTATCGTATTCAAAACGACCGAGAATTCCTTCCGGTGTTTCTTCTAATTGAAGAAACAAATCACATTTTGACGTACCGATATGAAGGTCCATCTGGTTGACTTGCCAATCCTTAGAATCCAAGGTAGCAGTTGGTGGTTCCAAAATAAACAACACTTGAAATAATGGATTCTGACCCAGCTTTCTTTCTGGTTGAAGTTCTTCCACTACCTTCTCGAATGGCAACTCTTGGTTAACATAAGCTCCTAAAGCTACTTCTCTTTCTCTAGAAAGTAACTGTCTGAAACTGGGAAAACCAGAAAGGTCAGTACGCAGGATCAGCGTATTGAGGAAGTACCCAATTAATCCTTCAATTTCCGGTCGGTTTCGCCCACCAGTAACAGTGGCGACGGGAATATCTTCTTGTCCCGAATAGCGGTAGAGCAAAATTTTGAATACCGCCATTAATGTCATAAATAAAGTGACATTTTCCTGAAGAGAAAAAGCTTTCAAAGCCTCAGTTAAACTCTTGGAAAGTGCCAGAGTTTGCATTGCACCTCGAAACCTTTGAACTGGCGGTCTTGGACGATCGGTGGGCAAATGTAGCGGGGTCAAATCTGCTAATTGCTGTTTCCAGTAAGCTAGCTGTAGCTTCAGTAATTCTACTTGTAGTTGTTGCCGCTGCCAGTAGGCAAAGTCGGCATACTGAACGGTTAATTCTGGCAGAGATGAGGGTTGGCAATCGCAAATAGCTTCGTAGAGTGTCACCAGTTCGGGAAATAGCACGCTGTATAGAGAAACAGCATCTAAAATAATGTGATGTACGGTTATATATAGTCTGTAATCCGTCTCGCTGAGTTGAATTAGCGTAGCTCGTAGCAACAAATCAGAGGTAAGATTAAAAGGTTGCCGTGCCTTTTCTTTTACCAACCGCAAAGCTTCCGTTTCGCGATCGCTTTCTGACGCTATTTCTTGAAAATTAATTAATGGCAGAGGTAAATAGCAACTTGGCTGAACGATCCGAATTGGTTGCCCATCGAAAACAGAAAAGTTGGTTCGCAGAATTTCGTGGCGATCGATAATTTGGTTGAAACTTTGTTCTAAAGCTAATCGATCGATCGAACTCGGTAAGTAAATTGTAAAGTGTTCGTTATAAAAAGGATTACCCGGTTCCACTTGTGCCAACAACCACATCTGTTGCTCGCCAAAAGAGAGAGGCAAATTCTGGTAGCGGTCAATCACTTTGATTGGAGAAAGTGGCAACCTTGAGTTTGTTTGAAGTTCTGTTTCTATTTGCTGGGCTAATTCGGCTATTGTGGGTGCTTCAAACAAAGAACGCAGAGACAATTCTATTTCAAGCGTATTTCGGATGCGAGAGATAACTTGACCAGCTAGTAACGAGTGTCCTCCGCATTCCCAAAAGTTGTCATGAATTCCAACTCGATCTAAACCTAAAATTTCCGCCCAAATTCTTGCTAGCACTTCTTCAACCGGAGTACGAGGAGGAACAAAAGGCATTAACTCAAGCTCTGGTTCCTGTTCCAAAACATCTAAGTTATAGACAATATTGCTTACAGTTTCAATATTGCTATTTGACAGTTCATTTGTGATTTGTCTCGGTGAAGGTAGCGCTTGACGATCCAGTTTGCCGTTGGGAGTTAGCGGCAATTCTTTCAGGACAACAAAGTTAGAAGGCACCATATATTCGGGCAACTTCTGTTTTAAGAAGTTACGGAGGGTACGGGTAACGCTGCGTTGTAAAACTTTCAAAAGTTTCTGTTTTTCTAGGAGATAATCTAAGCTTTGTTGGATTATAATTTGCTGTGTTGGCGTTAGCTCGAACTGAATCCCAGTTTGCTGTTCTTCTTGCCATACTACTTTACCTTCTACCCACAAAAATTGAGAATTTTCTGGTAGCTGTAGGTGCAAGCGGACGCGACTACCTCGCTCTAAAATTTCTGTCATTCCTACTAAGCTAATACCACCTATTGAAATGTCCTCGGTGGTTACTTCTATAGTACGATTACCATCAAATCCAACCAAGCAAGGACTTTGATAAGGTATCCGTTCCGGGATGAGATTAGAGACGATGTAGGCGACTAAACGCTTGTCACCCGGTACGTCTTCCCGTGCGATCGCAACGGCTTCCCGCACGTCAGGATGTTGTCGCAGTGATGCTTCAATTTCTGCTAATTCTATTCGGAATCCGCGAATTTTTACTTGATGATCGATCCGCCCTACAAATTCAATATTACCGTCTGGTAAGTAACGAGCCAAATCACCAGTTTTGTATAGGCGCGAACCTAGTTCATTGCTAAATGGGTTGACAATGAATTTTTCAGCAGTCAAATTAGGACGGTTTAAGTACCCTCTGGCTAAACCAATACCACCGATATAAATTTCGGCTGTTTCTCCTGGTGAAACTGTCTGTATTTGCTCGTTTAGCAAATAAACTTCTGTGTTTTGAACGGGTTTACCGATCGGGGTATTTCTCTTGTTAGTTGTTTCGCGATCGACAGAATACAAAGTGGCACAAATCGTAGCTTCTGTAGGCCCGTAACCGTTTATAATTTGCAAGCCAGGAATTTTTTTACTAATTGACGCTAAAAGCTGTTCGTAAATCGGTTCTACTCCTACGAGTAATCTTTTTAGACAAAATTCGTTTGGTGCTTTTTGGACGCGATGGAAAAAAGCATTTAACATAAAATGTGGAATATAAGCGCTACAAATCCTCTCGAAATACAGCCATTCAATAAATATCTTGGCATCAGCACGTATGTGCTCTGGAACTATATGTAAAGCTCCTCCAGTTAATAAAGCCGAAAAGATTTCATAAACCGAAACATCAAAACTTAAGCTAGTCCATAAACTACAGGCATCTCCTACAGAGAGTGGCTGGCGGCGATCGAAATCTGCCAATAGATTAATCACACCGAGATGGTTGCAACAAACTCCTTTCGGCTTTCCTGTAGAACCAGATGTGTAAAGTACGTAGGCCAGGTTTTCAGTATTTACTTCCGTATCAGGGTTTTCCTCACTCTCGCAACTAATTGTTTCCCAGTCGGTGTCGAGACAGATAACGCGGCTTTGATGTTTGGGGATAGACTCGACTAAGGATGCTTGAGTCAGCAGCAATAATACTTGGCTATCTTCTAGCATGAAGGCTAAGCGCTCTTGAGGATATGTTGGGTCGAGTGGCACATAAGCACCACCAGCTTTAAGAATTGCTAGAATAGCCACTACTATTTGTAGCGATCGCTCTAAACAAATACCTACTAACACCTCTGGTTTGACACCGCAATTCTGAAGATAGCGTGCTAGCTGGTTAGCTCGATAATTCAGATCTCGGTAAGTTAATTGTTGTCCTTCAAAAACCACCGCCACCGCATCCGGTGTACACTCCACTTGAAATTCAAACAACTGATCAATAGCTCCACCTTTCAAACAATCGAACATTTGATGTTTCCTCTAAGTTATTATGGTAAGTGGCAATTTTTGAGCGATTCGATTACTTAGAAGCTTTACTCTCAAGCTCAAATAAAAGCCTTTGCGTTTAGCAAAGAAGGTTGACAGGTTCCAGCTGTGTTTTAAGCTTAATTTTCAGTCCGCTTATTTGCTGCTTAATGGATTCTAACTTATAGTTCCCTATAAGCTGGAAAAAATAAAAAATTTAGTAGAAGTAAAAAAAATATTTATAATTTTCGGTTTAACCCAATAAAATCTATCTTATGGGACTTGACTTTTGGCTATTTTTAGGTTTTACGGGAATATCGATAATGAACTCTGCACCTTGACCTGGTGCTGAAATGCACTGCACTTGTCCGCCATGTTTTTCAACCACAATTTGATAACTAATAGACAACCCCAAACCCGTTCCAGAACCAACGGGTTTGGTTGTGAAGAATGGGTCAAATAGTTTAGTAAGCACTTCTTCTGTTACGCCAGTTCCATTGTCAGCAATGCGTATTCTTATCCAATCGCAATTTATTACTTCAGTCACGATAATAATCGTGCTAGATTTTCCCTTAATTTGTGTTTGTGGCCGATGGCGATCTTCTAACGCATCGATCGCATTAGTAAGAATGTTCATAAATACTTGATTTAATTGACCTGGGTAACACTCTACTAATGGCAGTTTTGCATACTTTTTAATTACCTGAATTGCTGAACGATCAGCCTTTTTATTCAAACGGTTTTGCAAAATTAGCAGCGTACTTTCAATACCCTCATGTATATCTACTGATTTCATATCTGCTTCATCTAAACGGGAAAAATTTCTGAGTGACAAAACGATTTCGCCAATACGGGTTGCTCCCAGTTGCATTGAAGAAAATATTTTAGGTAAATCTTCCAGTAAGTATTCAAAATCGATTTCTTCGATATAATCTTGAATTTCCGGTTTAGGACTATGATTGCTGTGTTGGTAGAGATCAATTAAATGTAATAATTGTTCGCTATATTCCTTAGCGTGGTTTAAATTACCATAAATAAAGTTGACTGGATTATTTATTTCGTGAGCAACACCAGCAACTAATTGTCCCAAACTAGACATTTTTTCAGTTTGGATAAGTTGTGCTTGAGCTTGTCTTAGTTCATCCAAAGCTTTTTGTAATTTAATTGCTTGGCCTTTTAATTTATCATTTTTTTCGCTTAGTTCAAATGTGCGTTCTTCCACCTTTTCTTCTAGCGTGCGGCTGTATTCTTCTAAATTTTTATAAAGCAAAGCATTTTCTAAAGAAATAACTATTTGTGTAGAAAGAATTTTAACGATTTCTAAACGAGCCGATGTAAATGCACCAACAGTTAAATTATTCTCCAAATAAATTATGCCAATAAGTTTATTTTGATTAATAACTGGAACACATAAAATGGACTTAACTTTAGCTTTAATGATATAGGAATCTTTGATAAATATTCCCTCTTGTGCGGCATTATTTAAAACAATATTCTCTTTAGTTCTGGCTACGTAATTTATTAAAGAAACAGGTAAATTTTGGCTATTATCTATAGATGTCGATGACCACAAAGTTATTTTTTCTTGTTCTACAGTACCAGTCGCTTTGAGCGTTAAAATACCATCGGTTTCTAAAACAAGGCAGCTAGTTTGAGCGCCAGCATTTTCCATTAAAACTTTTAGTAATTTATCCAAAAACTTATCAAGTACAATTTCGCCAGCAAGAGCTTGCGATGCTTTGATAATAGTTGCTAAGTCTAAAACATTGGCTTTAGTTCCTAAGCTGGCAGAACTTGTCGTAACAGTTAGTTCTCGACTAGAAGTTTCGTTAGACGTTAAAGATAGTAATTGCGGGTATCGTAATTCCAAATCTTTAACTTTTGCTATTGCTCCCCAACGAACATAACAATAGTATGAATCTACTAAATATGTTTGAGCTATTTTTTCTCTTCCAAGACTGCGGTAAAATTCTGATGCTCTTTCATTTGCTATTGCTTCTTCGTGAATATAACCTTGTTTCTTTGCTCCTAGAATTGCCCGATCGTAATATTCCATTCCTGGTAATATATGCCCTAAAAACTTAGCTTTTTCTGCTTCGATTAAATAATATTTATGTTCGTAATTTCTAGGAGAACATAACGACCATTTTTTTAAGTTAATTTGGTTTAATTCTACTTGTTGTAGGTGAATTTCTCGCTCGGCTTCTTCTAAAAATGAACATCGTGCAAGTAAAATCATAGAATAGTAAAAATTTTGTTCTCCTGTATGTATTACACCAGCTAGATAACCAGAATATCGCTCCGCTAGCTTTGCATAACTAACTGCTTCTGCGTAGTTTTGAAGTAAATATAAAAATATTGATTTGGAAAAATAAGTAGAAAAAAGTAAAGCACCATTGTTTGATTCAGTAAAAATAGGTAGCATTGCTTCTTCATCAAACAAATTACCGATTGCTCTACATTCATTTTCGTTTTTATTTAATAACTTCAAAACTAACTGTCGCCAAATTATAATAGCCAAGCTAAAGTAATTTTGTTTTAAATTAATTAAAAGATTCGTATAAATAGTTTGTTTATCACATACATCATTTAGATACTCGCCTACAAAAAAAGGATAAACTGAAGTATAAGTAGCCGCGTAACTAGCATACTCTAAATCGCCACTCTCTAAACCATATTGAACGGTTTCTTGTAAAGGCTCTATGGTTTCTCTAGCATGGCTTACCCAATGTTTGATATGACCGTAGAATAATTCATATACTTTAGCTTTAACTTCTTTAGCATTGAGTTTTTTTACTAAATTTATTCCTAGTTGACCGAACTGATACCCAATTTCAATATTATCTATTGAAGTACAAAGGATCAGTCCATAAAAAGTATAGGCGAAAGCAGATAGTGATGAATTTCCATGTCTAATGCAAATATTGACCATCGTAAACACGATCGGCGGTAAAAGTGCTGGATTCATTACATAAGCAGGTGTTATCGCTTTAACTAATATTCGCATGGCTGCAAGTTTATCAGGGTCAGCCATTTCTGGTAGATTGCTTAAATTACCAATATCTAATTCTTCAGGCAATTTTTCAACTAAAGGTTCTCCTAGCATTTCCAGCACTAACAACGATGTGTCAAGGGCTGCTTGCATCTGATTGAGAGAAATATAAAATTGAATTTTTATTTCGTATGTTTTGACTTTTTCTAAAAACGAAGTAGCTTTTTTTAAAACAATATCACCAAGCGAAGTTGAACTTTCAAAATTGCCATTTAAATATTCTATTTCTACTGCTTCTATATACAGAGAAAAAGTTAATTTATAATTACTATGCCAGCTATCTTCCGCAAGTAATTTTAGCCCGAAATTTAAGTATCTCTGCGCGAGTTCATAAGCTGCTGCTGCCTTTGCTTTCCGCGCAGATAACAGATTTAATTCAGCTAGATCTTGTTTGATTTTTTCACTGGTAATTAACTCTATAGCGATATTTAAGTGATTGACAATATCAAAAACTTTATCTTCTATTTCTGTTGTTTTAGTATTCTTTAGCAATAGTTGACCAACTTTTAAATGAATTTCTTTTTTTTGTTCTGCTGGAATCAAAAAATAAGCGGCTTGTTGAACGCGATCGTGCAAAAATTTATACTCAATATGAGGTAAACTACTTTGGTTTTCGATTTTTTCAACTAATGATGATGACGTATTTAAATCATCAGTCAAAGGAATTTTATAAGCACCGCTTAAAGGAAAAATAAAATCTTCTTGAAGTGCTTGCCAAAGCTCGTTTGCTGTAGATGATAAAGATTTTTCATTGACAATTGCTAAATCGTTTAATGTAAATGTATTACCAATACAGGCTGCCACTTTTAAAGCACTTTGCGTATAATTAGGTAGTTTTTGAATTTTGTTAACCATTAATTCAACAACATTATCCGTAATTTTAACTTCTTTAATTTTTTGAATATCCCACTGCCAACTACCAGCGTTTAGATCGAATGAAAGTAGGTTTTCTTGGTAGAAACTTTTAATTATTTGAGTTACAAAAAATGGATTTCCAGCGGTTTTATTAAAGACTATTTTTGCTAGAGAAAAGGCTGTTTCTAATTCGCAGTGAAGCGTGTCTGCAATTAATTGATTAACTTGAACAGTATTTAAAGGTTGTATATCGATCTGATTTACCTTAACTCCAGCTTTTTTAATTTCATCCAAAAGAAACATTAATGGATGAGTCTCGTTAACTTCGTTATCTCGATAGGCTCCAATTAACAAAAAGTATTGACTATCTAATGACATCATTAGTAGCTGGAGTAATTTTAATGAAGCAGAATCAACCCACTGTAAATCATCTATGAAAAGAACTAGAGGATGTTTTTGAGTGGTAAAAACACCCAAAAACTTTTGGAATACTAAATAAAATCGATTTTGTGATTCTCCAGGTTCTAATTGAGGAACAGGTGGTTGCAGCCCAATAATTAATTCCAACTCAGGAATGACGTCAATAATAACTCTACCATTTGTACCCAAAGCTTTTAATAATTTTTTTTGCCAAATTTCGACTTTTTCTTTACTTTCAGTTAATAGCTGTCGTATCAAGTGCTGAAAAGCTTGAATCATTGCAGCATAAGGAATACCGCGTTTAAATTGATCGCATTTTCCCGAAGTAAAATAACCCTTTCGCCGCACAATTTGTCGATCTATTTCACTAATCAAGGCTGTCTTGCCGATTCCTGAGTAACCGGAAACAAGTATCATCTCACTCTTACCTTGACGGGTTCTTTCAAAAGCAGCGTTTAGGGTAGCAATTTCTCCATCGCGACCGTAAAGCTTTTGGGGTATTTGAAATTTAGCAAAAACATCATGCTGACCGACAATGAAATCTTTAATTCTTCCATTGGTTTGTAGTTGAGTTAAACACGCTTCCAAATCTGCCTTAATTCCATAAGCACTTTGATATCTATCCTCAGCAGTTTTGGCTAATAATTTCATCACGATATCAGATACTAATTTCGGGATAGTTGGATCTAGTTCGTGCGGTAAAGCGGGTATTTTGGCAATATGACTGTGAACGAGTTCCATCGCATCTGTAGTTTGAAATGGCAACTGTCTAGTCAGCATTTCATAAAATGTGACACCCAAAGAATAAAAGTCAGTACGATAATCAATCGCCCGATTCATCCTACCCGTTTGCTCTGGGGACATATAGGCCAAAGTTCCTTCTAATAGATCGGGATTGGTGACCAGATATTTTTCTTGCGTAAGAAGTGATGCAATTGAAAAATCTGCGATCTTTACTTTAAATGTTCGATCATTAATAATGATGTTATCTGGCTTGATATCTTTGTGTATAATATTTAGTTTATGTATTTCTTCTAAAGCTTTAGTTAATTCAATTGATATTTGCAAAAATACAAATAAATCTATACATTTACCAGACTGAATAAGTTTTTTCAGTGAATTTCCACCAAAATCTTCTAAAACTATAGCTATATAATTGTTAGATTTTTCTAGGCTATAAGCTTTGATAATGCCTTCTGAATCTAAGTCTTTCATCAATTCATACTGATGTTTAAATACATAAATGTCTTGAGTGGAAGGATATGCCTTTTTAAGAACTTTAATAATAACAGGTTGACGATCTCGAATTCTCCGCGCTTTATAAACCAGAGTTATTAAACTATCGTGAATTTTTTCTAAGTATTCATAACCTGCAATAATAAACATGGCTTTTTCCTGGTTGTTAGCAGAAAGTTTATAATTTTTATAATCGTAATTGATTTATCTTAGTTTTGCCTCAGTAATTTTACGGTTTCGCTCCTACAACTTAAATATAATTTAACGTGAGTTCGATGGAGTGCGATCGCTTGGTTGACATAGTGGATGGGTGGACGATCGCTTCATTGACGGGCTCTGCGAGAGTGGGCGATCGCTTCATTTGTGCTGGCATCAAATCTCAAATATTGAGGAAATTAATAATAAGTTAAAACTGTTAAAATGTAGTGGATTAGAGTTTAGAAATTTTAAAACTTTGAAATCATATCTTTGCTTTTTTGGCATTTTCCTAAAGATATAGCACTTCTTCAATTGGATAATAGTTCTTAACGAGCCACTTTGCTCTCCAACACTCAGCCAGAAGAAGCTGGATTTTTCTGGCTTTGTACCATTCCTCTATCTGAGCTGGTGTCTAAGCTTGCTTTAGGAGGTCATCGCTGCGCAAGCTGGCTATACGTTGGGCAATTTGCTCGCCTATTTCAGGGTTTTTTCGATTCATTAGGTAACTGGGAGTAAAGTGGGAAAAACAGGACAAAAGTAGCTCCGGTCGTTTACTGCCCAATTGTAATCCCTAATTTCAGAGCCGGATTATTTGCCCGCCGCTGCGCTACGTGAGTATAAATAGAGGTCGTCCTGGGGTCTTTATGCCCCAACAAGTCCTGCACTTGCCGCAGTTTTGCCCCAGCTCGCAGCGCCAGCGTTCCCGCCGTATGTCTCAAACTGTGGGTCGAGATCGTGCGCCCCGGCGTGTGTTTCAGCCCTGCTTCCTTTAAATACAAAGGAAACTATAGCACCTAGCTGGTATCGCTTGCTCTCTGTGTAACAGAGGAATAAAAAGGTTCCTAGCATAACAAAAAAGTAAATACAAAAAAACCAACTAATTACTTTGCCGATCGTTCTCATATTACAACCTTTCCTGACTCTAATGATGCTTGCTATGTAACGAAATGATTAACAAACATTCATAGCTCGCCATGCCTGTTGCAATCAAGTCTCCACCAGTTTCGTAGACAGCCCCGCAATCCGCCACCGGGAGTCACCCCGACAATGTAGGCATCAATCTCAACGCTACCCACTTGGTAAACCTGCAACTGCGAGAAGGTTCTGCTTTAGAATCCTGACCAAGTTCTGAAAGCGCTGCACCGTTTCCCGTTCCTCCCCGTCGTGCCAGTCTTCTTGTGCGGTGGCGATTGCAAAGAACTCGTCAATCGTCCGCAGTTCTACGGGAGCATCGGGCGGATGGTTCGTCAGTTGCAGCAGCTTCGCCGGGGTTAGCTCTCCTTGTGTCTGCCAGCTAATGACCTCGAAAGGAGCGTCGGATTCGCGCTCGGAAGAGCAAGCCGTTTGATGCTTGTTTGAGTTGGGTGGCGATCGAGTCTGTCATAGTGGCGGTGGTTCATCAGCTTTACTGTGATTGTACAGTTGGTGTTGGCTGAAACTAAGGACTTTTTGACCGATTCGGATATTCAAGGGCGACTTGATAGTGGTAATCATTCGCCTTATCACCCTATTCTCCAGACTTTAGTCCGATAGAAATATGGTGACCACAACTGAAAGCTTTTTTACGTCAGTTCTCGCCAACCACTACTAATATGATTGATATTTTAATTGCTACTGTGATTGATTTGGTTAATACTAAGGAATGAAAATTTAATAACACAAGCAAGGTATAATAAACAAATGAGTGAATATCAATGTACTTGACATTTCATTTTTATGTCAAAAGTTATCCTTATTCGATGTTCAGCTTGTTTCTTTTGCTAATAATTGCTGGGTTGGTTTCAGTCATTTTCTTCAGGTAAATTTATGTATTACTCCTCTGAAATTACTGCTCAGATGCGGAAACTTTATCAATCTTTGTCCGAAAAAGATCGACGAAGATATGCAGCAATAGAAGCCCAAAAACTTGGAGATGGTGGAATTAGTTACATATCCCGAGTTTTGGCAGCAGACAGAAATACAATATCCAAAGGCATTAAGGAATTAAAAAGTGAATCAGACACTACTTTTAATCAACACAGAATTCGCCGACGTGGAGGAGGAAGAAAAACTAGCGAGTCTCTCATACCTGGTTTGAATGAAACTTTTTTAGAAGTCTTAAAAATTTATACAGCAGGCAGCCCAATGGATGAGAAAATTAAATGGACTAACCTCACTCAACAAGAAATAGTTGAAGGTCTGAAAGTTCGTGGTATAACAGTCAGCGTAACGGTTGTTCAAAAAATATTAAAAAAGCACGGATATGTAAAACGTCAAGCTCAAAAAAAACAAACAACAGGAAAAACAAAGAATCGTAACGAACAATTTAAAAATTTTGCCAAAATTACTGAAGAGTATGAGTTACAGGGAAATCCTATCCGACCGTATGGATACAAAAAAAAAGGAATTTATTGGAAATTTATATCGCTCAGGAACTCTGTATACTACCGAAATCGTTACCACACTAGACCATGATTCTTTCAGTTTGGCTGATGGAAAAATAGTGCCTCATGGAATTTATGATGTGCAAAATAACCGAGGATATCTAACCGTAGGTATTAGTAAAGATACGAGTGAATTTGCTTGTGAAGCGATTAAATCATGGTGGACAAATTACGGGCTCTCTACCCTCAAGCCCATTCAATTTTGATTAAATGTGATGGAGGTGGTAGTAATAATTCCAATCATTATATCTTTA
>NZ_JAUBRK010000170.1:0-1532 GCF_036701825.1 Microcoleus sp. MOSTC5
TATTTAATGATGAGTTTCAAGAAGAACTTGCTACAATTTTTAAAGACAGCACAGTGGGTCAGGGTCCAGTTCCTCCTGCACAAATTGCTTTGGCAATTATTCTGCAAGCCTACTTAGGCATTTCTGATGATGAAGTCATTGAAGAAATGCTCATGGATCGACGTTGGCAGTTAGTTCTCGATTGTCTCAATTGTGAAACTCCCCCTTTTAGCAAAGCCACTTTGGTTCGATTCAGAAATCGCTTAATTAAAAAAGAACTAGACCAACGTTTAATTGACCGCACCGTAGAAATTGCCAAACAAAAAGGTGGGTTTGGCTCATCTCAACTGAAAGCGGCTTTAGATTCTTCACCTTTATGGGGAGCTGGGAAAGTCGAAGATACATATAATCTATTGGGTCATGCTTTGCGTAAGGCGGTGAGTGTGATAGCTGTTGTGCAGGGGCGGGAGCCAGCAGAAATTGCCGAGTTAGCTGGTGCACCAATTCTCAATAGTTCCAGCTTAAAAACAGCCTTAGACTTAAACTGGGATAATCCAGTAGAGCGTCAAAATGCACTCTTAGTCATCCTAAATAGCTTAAATTCCGTAGAAGAATGGATGCAAAGCCAGCCCGCTCGTGATGAGTTTGAAGTGGCTCAAGAGACTCTGGATGTTGCCCGAGTCATTGAATCCCAAAATGTGACTTTAGACTCTCAAGGATTTCCTAATCTTGCTAAAGGGGTGGCAAAAGATCGTCGCATTTCTATTGAAGACCCCGATATGCGGCATGGGCGTAAAAGCCGCTCTAAAAAAATAGATGGATATAAACGTCACGTCCTCAAAGATTTAGAGAGTGGTGTAGTTTGTGCCGTGGCGTTGACACGCGCCAATACTCCAGAATCTGCTGCTACAATTGACCTAGAACGTGACTTGAAATTTCAAAACATTCACCTATCTGAGTTACATATCGATCGGGCTTATTTATCTAGTCATTGGGTGACACAACGGAATGATAAATTTCAGATATTTTGCAAGGCGTGGCCGGTCAAAAATTCTGGACGGTTTGATAAAAATTCTTTTTTCCTTGACTGGGATACGCATTTAATTAGCTGTCCCAATCAGGTAAGTATCCCATTTGAACCGGGAAAAACTGTTCATTTTCCTCAGAATGAATGTGCAATTTGTCCTCTGAGGTCTGGTTGCACGAATAGTCAAAGAGGACGGACTGTATCAATTCATCCTGATGAAGCCTTAATGCAAGAGTTGCGAGCACGTCAATCTACTGCTATTGGTCGCCAAGACTTGAGAAAACGTACTACAGTTGAACACTCTCTGGCTCATATTGGCCATTGGCAGGGGAACCGTGCTCGCTATATTGGACTGCGGAAAAATCTCTTCGATCTACGGCGAGTCGCTGTTGTTCATAATCTTCATGTCATTGCTCGAATGGATAAGGTTCGACCAATTACACCAGGCATAGACTCGAACTCATGCACTGGCTAATTTCATAAATTCCTTTTTTTGTCAACTCCTAATACTGAACCGACGCCCTAG
>NZ_JAUBRK010000101.1:0-14680 GCF_036701825.1 Microcoleus sp. MOSTC5
TGATCCCAACTCAAGTCTTCCTCTCGGCTAACTTGCTCGATGGTGGTTGCTTGAACTCGCTGATAGATATAATTCTCATAGCGTTGGGTATATCGCCGTTCCCAATCGACAAAGCTCAAACTCTCCGTAAAGTATTTCTGACAAGTCCTACAGTAAAATTGGCGGCGCGGAACCTGCAAATAAACGGGTTGACCGAAAATCGATATATCCCGTATCAATACAGGTCGATTTTGATTCAATTGATCACTCGGATGATCGCAGTATCGACAATTACTTTCTTCCTGAAGAAAGCGCAGTTTCAAGAAAACCTCAGGTGCTTCTTGGATGCAACTTTCAACAGTAACATCGGGTAGATTAAGCAGTCTGTCAAGATGAATATCCATAGGGTAGAAATCAAGTAGTGGTATCTCATTATACGGTTTTCACCAAAAACCCAGAAGAACCGTCACACGGCGAAATATTACACTCATCCGAATCGCCTGTTCACTATTATTATTCGTGGGTGGAATTGTCGCATCTTCCAGAAATAGAAATAAATTGTCAATTAGCCCACCATAGCGTTTTCGTAACCGGATACCATCCGGATGATGTGGCGCTAAATTCAAAATCCTGGTTAATCTTTCCTGTAAATTTTCTCGATATCGCTTGAGTCTAGTATCCTCCATCCTTTCGCGTCTTCGATGGATAATAAAAGCCCTTAATAATAACCTCTTCATCCCTGGGGCAAAAATCCTGTCCCCAGCGTCAATTGCATATTGGCAATCGCGCAGTTGATGAGCCAAACACACTTGCCATTGTGGTGCAGGGTGATTTTTTTGAGCGCTAAATAAGTCTGACACCCAGATATCAGGACGATGTTCTCCTAGAACTTCGTTAATTACTCCAGTTCCTCGACTCGGACGGATGACGTGTAAACAAACGTCCTGGTTCTGAAACACCCACTCCCACTGATTCTGTCCCTTAACTCTGGCACTGGTTTCATCTGAACAAATTAATTTTGCCCGCCGCAACCGATGGAGTATTTGAGTTACAAAGGTCATCTAAACTCGTTTTGACTTTCTCTAATAGGTTGGCGATTGCTCCTTCTGATATCTTGAGTCCAAAGACAGATGCAAATATGGACGATAGCCGTTCGTAACTGATGGCATGAGTGTAACGGAGATATGTGACTAAGCTTTGAATTGAACTGCCAAACGGTGAGCCTGGTTCCATTCCCAATGGTACAGGTGCAACATATTCGGTATGACAGCAGGCACACTGACCACCATAACGTTCGATTCGGGTGATGATGGGACGAATTGGTGGTAATTCGATTTTTTCGTAGACGGATTGCAATTTTTGGGCAGCAGTGCTGACTTTCTCTCCACACTGGGGACAATTTTTGAGTTGGGCGATGATTGTTTGGTCGGGTTCAGGATGTAGTTCTCTTCCCCCTCCTGCTCTTCCTACGCTCCCGGCTCTTTTTACCCCCTCAATTTTCGATGGCTTAATGTTGGCCTTGAATCCCTTCGACGGCGGAGTGCTAGAATTTTTGCTGGTTTTGGTGGGAACTTTATTTGGTTTTGCTTCCCCTGTAGTGGCTAAAGCGGCGGTGAGTTTTTGGATTTCTTGCCATAGCTCTATTATCAAGGCTTCTTTCGCCTCGTTCGATAGTTGCTTTAAGTCGGGGAGTTTTTCCATTCCTCGATCTAATGTCTATCTCGTCTTCTTGTCAAGGGGGTTGAGCAATTACAAGATTTCTTCTACTAAAGTAGCGTGATGTATTTTATAAAACAACGATTGACACGCTGGTTATACAGTAATTTTTATATCAGTAGAGAAGGGGCAGCGAGCTGGAATCTTCAACCCAAATCTTGTCTTGGCTGCCTGCTTTTTTTGCTGCTTTTTGTGGCTATTTTCTGGTACGCAATTTTTATATATTTCAAAATTTATCCAATTGTGTTTTCAACCCTAATTGCTCGGTTGGGCATTGCCCCTGGGTTGGGTTTACCTCTCCTCATTGCAGCTTTTTTCGGGTGCTCTATCAATTTACCGCTCTTCATATTAACACAGGATCGCCAGTCAAAACAGCGAGTCAGCTTTGAAATATTTCCGCTTTGGTTGTTAAAGTGCTTGTGCTTACCTTCATACAAAACCCAATCCGAATTTTACGGTTATATTGGTTTAAATGTATCAGGAGGGTTCATTCCCATTATTTGGGAGCTTTACCAATTTCATCGCGCTCAACCAGTAGCAATTTTGATAGTAACAGCGGTCGTTGCGTCGTTTAGTTACTTCCTAGTGACAGTCATTCCAGGAATAGCAATTGTTACTAGAGTGTCGAGGTTTTGGCTAATCACGATTGTTGCGGTTTTGTCAGCAATGGCATTGGTTGTTGGCGGAGTGAACCGCTCAGACGTGTCAGTTGCTTTTGCGGGAGGAGTATTGGGAACGACGATCGGAGGTGATTTACTACACCTAAAAGATGTTCGCCCCGAAATTGCTGTAACTCCCCTTAGTATCGGAGGTGCAGGATTGAATGATGGGATCGCGCAAAGCGGTTTGTGCGCTTTAATAATAGCTGAATGGCTTCCTGCGACAATGGCTTGGCTATCTGCTTATTTTCGGTAGATTCTTCTAACATAATCGATCGTAATATAGTAATTCTTTAATCCCACTTTCCCCACCCTCCACTGTCACAATCGGTTTTTAATGAACTAGCTTGGTTTCGCGAGCAACAGGAGAAAGGAATACTGCGAAAGCTGCGGTTCGTTTTTTCCCCATGATGGCACGGGGCTTTGGGTGATTCAAGCAGAAACTCTTGAAGAGGCTCAAGCTATTGTCAACAACAGCAGTTGTCGTACACGGGATGGTATGTTAGCGGATTCTGCTGCGGATCGTGGAGTGGCAAGTGCATATCGCATTTTTAAGAAGGGGATTATGCGAGAGCCCTCATGAGCGCGAACGATGGCTATGGGAAAGCAGCGATTGCCCGCTGTGCTCGTCCTTACACTGCTACACATCACCCGCACCGCATTTTTGGTGCGGTTGGCAACACCACCGATCCTTCCCCCGACGCTCACACGCCAGCAGAACGGGCGAGGCAAGCTCATGGCGTTCCCCCAGCATTTTCGGTTTCTAGGAATAGCTTTGTACGGTTTTCTTCAATCCCAATTACCCCTAAATTCTTCACTTAATTCTAGAAAATACGACTAACTGGGTTGGGTTTTCCTGACTGTTCCTGTCACTTGGGAAGCGGCATCATAATAACTGTAAGCAATGAGCTTCAACCAAAACTTTCCTTATAGAGCTTTACCAATCTTTGAGGTGACAGATTATGTTGATGCGTTATTGGCAACCCTTCACGGAAATTGAAACCATCCGTCAGCAACTCGATAAAGTTTTTGACCAACGGGCAACAGCAAGAAATAACTCAGAAGCAGCTTGGATGCCCGCTCTAGAATTGGCTGATGCTGGGGACAACTTCGTATTAAAAGCGCAACTGCCTGGAATTGACCCCAAAGACGTTGACGTTCAAGTCACTCGTGAAGCAATTTCCATCTCTGGCGAACGCCGCTACGAAAACACTGACGAGAAATCTGGCTACGTCCGTTCTGAATTCCGCTACGGCAAATTCCACCGGGTGCTTCCCTTGCCCGCACCCATTCAAAACGACTCTGTGCAAGCTAAATGCAAAAATGGCATTCTAACGCTAACACTGCCCAAAGTGACTGAAGCTCGCAATAAAGTCGTCAAGATTAATTTAGCCGAAATTGCTGGAGCTTCAACAAATCCAGCTTTGGAAGAAGAGGCTAACCAATAACGATCGGTTGTGCTTAATAGAGTGAGGCAAATTTTCCTTTCATTGAGCCTGATTGGATTTACTGGCGCAACAACGGAACTGGAAAAGTTGATACCGGGAGCTAAACTTGCTCTCGGTATTCTTTATTTGGGAAAGCCGAGCGAAAAACCACTTGAACCCGCAGCGAATTCAGTAACGGTTACAAGGCAGGCTTCCACTAAATGCAGTCGATGTGCACTTCGCGAGCAGAATACCCAATCGATCGTCCAGGGCTTTGAAGTCCCTCGCTCATGCGTTCCACTTCCTTCTGTGGCGAATAAAGACGCTTGGAGTGGATTAGACCACGGGGCGCTTTTACGGTCATCAGAAATTGTTGGGCAAAACGCTGCTGGCAGGAACGCGAAGTGCTCAACTCACGTATCTCGCAACTCCTGTAAAATCTGTTGTACTGTTATTTTCAACGGAGGTAAATTATTCTGTACGATCGCCCAAACTAAGTTTAGCGAGACTCGAAAATATTCATGCACTACCAGATTTCTAAACGCTACAATTTGCGCCCACGGCACTTGGGGATATCTACCTGTCAATTCGGACGATAACGCATTTGTTGCTTCTCCAATAATTTGCAGGTGATGAACAATCCAAATTTGGATTAATTCTTGGTTATCAAATGCCTGCCTGCCTTGACTTGCATATCGTTCAATTGCAGCTATTGCATCTAATATATCTTGCAGCCGTTGGGCTTCCCGTCTCATAGGGGTACAGCTTCCTGCAAAACGCGCTCGCGAATGCGTTCTTTGAGCATATCCACTGTGGCGATATCGACCTTGCGATTGAGTAGTTGTTCTAGATCGAGCAATAGCCCACCTGGAAACCAAGGCGTAATTTTCTCTAAATCGTAATCCACTAACAAATCAATATCGCTTTCTGGGGTCGCTTCGCCCCGCGCTACCGAACCGAATACGCGCACGTTGTAGGCTCCGTGCTTTTGGGCAATGGCGAGAATTTGCGATCGCTCACAATACAGTAATTCTTGAATACCTAATCCTGTTTTGGTCATCAAGCCCTCCTCAACGCCTTAATATGATGCCTCCCACACTGGGGTCATTGCTAATTAATCAGCGAAAGTCCCCTAAAAGTTATCTATAAGCATTCAAAGCCCAGCTATCAGACATTGTAGAGTATTGTAGTATGCTCTCATAAGCTTTCAGAGTTAACAGGAGTTCATCTGGGAATGCAAATTGAACCCTACGACCCTCACCACCAAGATGGCTGTTATTGGTCTTTTGCATGGGGGAGAAAATTTATGGATTTGGAAAAACTATTTCAAGCCGGAGATTTAGCACAGCAAGCTGGTGAATATGTTGAGGCTGAGTCAATATGGAGGCGTTTTCTGAAGCACGATCCTGATAATGCGTATGTCTACCTCAAGCTAGGAATGGCTTTGGATTATCAAGGTCAAGGTGAGAAAGCTATCTGGGCTTACCAAAACGCTATTAGGATTGCACCTAATTATTCAGCAGCTTACGTGAATATGGCTGCAACACTAGCCGAGCGGCAAAGATTTTCCGAGGCTATGACAGTCTATCAAAAAGCGATCGAGATTGATTCGAGCCAACCACAGGCTTTTGTTGGTCTTGGTATGGTACTTGTAAATCTAGAGAGATACGGCGAGCCAATTCATAATTTTCAACAGGCAATTCAGGTTGCTCCTCAATCTGCTGCTGCACATTACAATTTAGGTATTGCTTTGAATAAGCAGGGCAGATACGAAGATGCTATCACCGTACTTCAGCGCGCCACAGAACTGGCACCTAATTCGGCTGTTGTATATCAATACCTCGGACAAATACTTGGTAATCAAGGTCGATTTGATGCAGCAATTGCAGCATTTGAAGAAGCGATCGAACTCGATCCAAGCTATGCGGCAGCTTACTATAACCTGGGATTTGTGCTTAATGCCGTAGACAGAACGGAAGAAGGAAAAGCAGCCATCCAAAAAGCTTTGTTATTAACACGTGAACAAGCCGAGCGGTAAAAAGAGCAGTAGAGTCCTGTTCGGAACCCTATTTATATCGGTTCTAATTAGAACTTCTAGAGATTGCAGATAAGACCAATGCTTGGAGAGTGAAGTGTGACTCCTAGATTTATAGTTTGAAATCTAATGCAAGCGAGCGCATTGTATCCTTCAACTTAATGCGATGCCCGATATTGTACGTTAGGTTGAAGGATAAAACCCGATACTCATCATTGCTTCTCCTCCTCAACCCCGGTGCGATCGTCCAATCGAGCCATGTTTGGTTTCACGTTACCCTGCTGATTCACAAGCCTTGACGTGGCAAGCTCAACCCAACATACAGCGGGGGGCGATCGCACTCGTTCTAATACTCCGCCTTGGCATGATTCGCGAAGGCTCCGCCTCCAGCAAGCGGTAAAGCTGCATCGGAGCGGTAGATTGCGACATTAGGTTAATGTTGGATAAGACAGATATAGGGGTGGTCTTCAGTTCAAGTGACAAATAACACCCCTGATTTCCAGGATTAACTATCATTCGCGATGGATAACACCCAAGAACCCGGACTTAACCTGCTTTCGTTTCTGTTTAATTCCTTAAAACTAGGATGTTGTCCAACATATCTGATGGATAATCCACCCCCCGGTAAGGGTATTATCCACATATCTGCGGTTGAATACACAGTTATATTTTTTTGGCATCAAATGTGCCAATAGCAACAATTGGAGAAAACAGATGTGGGATGAAAGATACAGTGCCCAAGAGTATGTATATGGCACAAACCCGAACGAGTTTTTGGAAGCAAACTTCAGCAGTATTCCAAAAGGTAAAGTTCTGAGCTTGGCCGAAGGAGAAGGGCGGAATGCCGTTTTCCTTGCGAAACAGGGTTACTCTGTAACCGCTGTAGATGCCTCTCTAGTTGGTTTGAATAAGGCCAGAAAGCTGGCCGAGGATAACGGGGTGGTTGTTGAGTTTATTCATGCTAATTTAGCAGATTATGATTTAGGCGAAAATCAATGGGACGGAATTGTATCTATATTTTGTCCGTTGCCCTCTTCAATAAGAAAACAACTTCATAAAAAAGTTGAATCCGGGTTAAAGCGAAACGGTGTGTTTCTGCTTGAGGCTTATACACCCGAGCAGTTGAAGCACGGTACTGGCGGCGGAAATTCAATAGATTCGATGCAATCTAAAGAATCTTTAAGCCTTGAGTTAGCTGGCTTAAAGTTTAGGCATCTAATTGAGCTTGAGCGTGATGTAGTAGAAGGTATTTATCACACTGGCATTGGCGCAGTAGTTCAGGCGATAGCATCAAAAGAAATATAACATTCTGGTGCAGCGGATTGCCTGAAGCCGCTTAGGTGAGATGCTCCAGAGTCCAACAACCGCTGACCTGAACTGTTAGCTATCTTTGCACAAAGGTGTTGCACTCTCTGTGTACAGCCATTTGATGTTGTCCGATGAAGGCTAATCGTTGGAGGTTTTAATTGGAACTTCTGGAAATTGCAGGTACGACCAATGCTTGGAGAGCGAAGTGTGAGTGCGAGATTCGCAGTTTGAAACCTAATGCAAGCGATCGCATTCTAGCCTTGCAATTTAATGCGATCGCCCGCTCTTGTAGGTTGGGTTGAAGGATGAAACCCGATACTCATAAATGCTTCTCCACCTCAACCCCGGTGCGTTCGCCCCATCGAGCCATGTTTGGTTTCACGTTACCCTGATTCACAAGCCTTGACGTGGCAAGCTCAACTCAACCTAGGGCAACGGGCAATTGCACTTGAGGATATGCGGAAAAATTCAGCCTTTCCTCCAGAAAATACCTAATATACGGAACAATTCTACCTGTCCACTAAATTTAGAATGATATACAGAACAATTCTGGCTGTCCATCTAGTTCTGGTGGATAGCTAGAATCGTTCAGCCTAATAATATTTAGACACTCGGAGAGAGCAGATGGATAAGCCCAGCATTCACGGTAGTTGCCTTTGCGGAACTGTGACCTTTGAAGTGAACCCACCGTTCCAGAAAATGGCTCATTGCTACTGCTCGCGGTGTCGCAAAGGCACGGGCACAGGCCACGCCACAAATCTAACCGTTGAGCCGAGCCAGTTCCGATGGCTTTCAGGGGAGGAAGGCATCACACGTTATGACCTTCCCACGGCTCATAGCTTCAGCAAATGGTTTTGCAGTCATTGCGGGTGCCCGGTCCCGCGTCTAACGCGCAACGGCCTAATTGTGGTTGTTCCAGCCGGGTCGCTGGATACAGCACCGCCTATGGCTCCGACGGATCGCATTTTCTGGGCATCGAGAGCGCCGTGGAGTTGTGCTAGCGGGGGGCTTCCAACCCACGACGAGTATCCAGAGTCATGGTAGAGCAAGAACGTGCCTAACAAGATCCTCCAGCAGTCGGCCCAGCAAGTGCTCAGCGATCGCTATGTATGCGACATGAACTGCAGGTTGCAATCAAAATAAAAGCCGATCGTTGGAGGTTCTAATTGGAACTTCGAGAGATTGCAGGTACGACCAATGCTTGGAAAGTAAAGTGTACCGCTAAATTTATAGTTTGAAATCTGATGCAAGCGATCGCATTCTATCCTTCAACTTAGTCCTGTAGAGAGAGGAAAGTCTTAGAACTGCCTGCTAAAACACAATCAAATCGTCTGCCAATTTGAAGCATTTTAATTTTTTCACGAAAGCAGATGCCGAATGCTAGAGAATTTAAGCTGCAAACAATCAGAGGGGATTTGTTGTGAAATCTCGAAGACCTCAATTATTGTTCCACGAACGCTCTGCGCTTCTCGATCGTCGCGCTTGTCGTTTCAGTCTTGCTGTTAATCTCTGCGGTAGTAGTTGCTATTAACTTCGACT
The DNA here is from genome assembly GCF_036701825.1 of Microcoleus sp. MOSTC5. Classification (NCBI taxonomy): domain Bacteria; kingdom Bacillati; phylum Cyanobacteriota; class Cyanophyceae; order Oscillatoriales; family Microcoleaceae; genus Microcoleus; species Microcoleus sp. MOSTC5. The sequence goes on from NZ_JAUBRK010000101.1 coordinate 8,664, forward strand.
GTTTGATAGTGCTGAATGTAGCGATCGAGCTCTTGGCAAGGCGGTAGCTGGTGGGAATAAAGCACACCTTCCCAATGGTCGTAACTCCAACCTGAAGTGCCGATGCGAACAATCATCACCTTTTTACTTCAACCAGGCTGTGTTTGTGTTTAAATTTAAGTGTGTCGGCCCGCATCGCTACCGTACTACTGACCGAGCTTGCTTTGAGCCGGCAAAAGTCAAATGCCGCGCTTCGCCGCAACTTCAATTTGATATTACTGAAACTTAGATCTGGTTTAACCAAAAGCTCAAGCTATCAGATTCATCTGTGCAGTCAATCTCAAATCTCAAATTTCAAATCGACTGACGTTTAGTATAATAGTGCTGGCGATTTTGTTCGATCCAGCAAGATTCCGACCAATTATTATCGGGTGGATGCGCTAAATGGATGTAGATTAATTCAGGCGAGCGACAAAAATATCTATCCTCTCCTAAGTATCGTTCCACAATATCTTGATCCTCAGCTCCCCAGCCAATGAATGTCTCATCCCATCCCCCGATTTCGATTAAGCGTTGGCTTTGAAATAGGGGTAAAACTCCAAATCTTTCCCGCCGGAGCAAGTGCTTAAATAGCGCGGTGGGCATATCTTCTGGTGCAATTTGCGACTGTTCGATAATAGCCAAATTTTGAGCAAAATCCAGGTTCCGAGTATCGCACATCATTCGATAGCCAGTTACTAACATTTGGGCTGAAAGTTGAGCCATTTTTAGATGGCGAGCGAGAGTATCTCCGTAGGGAATGAGATCGACATCAAAAGCAGCTACCCATTGCCCTTGCGCCAGAGATAAACCTAAATTTAAAGCTTTGGTTTTATGAAAAGTTCCCCCAACGGGCAGATAATTGTAACTGACTGGCAGGTTGGTAATTTCTGGTAAAATCCAAGCCGAAGGAATGCAATCGAGTTCAATTAAAATGATTTCGCAAAGAGATAATAAACTTTCCGAGGCTTGAGTTCTCCACCACGCGAGTTGAGTTCTCAAATGCTCTTCCCGCTGGCGGTAGGTAATAATTAAGGATAACTGAAGTTCACTCACAAATAGAATTAGGGGTAAAATTGGTGGTAATTTCCAACAATGGACGAGGTAGCATTGCTGGTTGCCGTAAGTCTCCAAATATATCGCCTTTTTGGAGAGATTGCAAGCAAGAAATGATGTTACGATCTCGCGTTTGTGTTGGCGGCAATTGCTGGTGGTGCTGATTGCGCGCAGCATCACTATGAGAAAGATGAATTACGTTTCCCGCAGCGCATATCTTGATGCCAAAAAGGGTAGCGCGAATCAGCAAATCTTGGTCTTCCCATCCCCAACCTGTAAAACTTTCTTTATATCCTCCTAATGATAATAACGTTTGTTTGCGGGTACAGAGCAAACCGCATCCAGGTCGAGCGCTATTGCCCGCCACCGCCATTACAATATTAACAGCAGCAATCTGTTCCCCCTTCTGGATGTTGTAAGTATAGCGTTCCCGCTTTAAAGCCGTTGTTTGCAGGCAAGACTCTGCTACAGTTCTTACATAGCAAATAATCTCTTTTTTTGAATTACTTACACCCGATAAAGAGGATGTTTTTGGGAGACATTTTACAAGTTCTATCCGATTTTTTAAAGACAATAATTCCAGAGCACTTGGTTCTAAAATCGAAAATAATAGTTGTAAAATTCCTTGTCTGTTCCAGATGATGTCAGCATCAGAAATCAGCAAGTATTCGCTACTAGCCTGGAGAATACCCTGATTAATTAACTGAGATTTATTAAAATCAGATTGAGGATACTTGAACCACTCTACCTGTGATAAGTTGGCTAAATCTTGTAAAACCGTTAAACATTTAGATTCAGCGGTACCGCCGTCGCAAATAATGATTTTAGTCACGGGATAACCAACTGCTAAAAGCGATCGCACGCAGTCAACGATTTCGGGACGATTTTTAACGGGGATAATTACCTGTAACACGATATTGATACCGCTCATCCAGAATCAGTCATTACAAATCTCAAATCTCAAATCGATAGGTCTGAGCTCTCAAGGGCAGAACCGGCTATATAATTGAGTTCGATCTCCCCTGCTGTCTCCAAAGGACGCAAATCCGGTAATTTGCCTGACCGCACGGCAGCACTATTGGCGATCGCTCTTTTTTTGAGCTGCTGAATCAATTCTAAACGCACTGGAGAATCTAATCCAGTTGCTCGATCGGTAGTTAGGGAACCAGCTCGGTGCCGGCGAAAATAACCGAAATCAGGAACATTAACTATTGTCGCAGCAAACTGCGCTCGCAACAAAAACTCAGTATCTCCCGAAAACCGCAATCCCGTAGCAAAACCGCCCAATCTCAACACTAAATTCCGCGAAACTAAGCTGGTAGGATGCAACAGCGGATGCCCCGGTTTTCCTGCTAGGGCGGCGCTAACATTGAGAGGATAAACCACCGGTAAAACCCTGTCATCTTCAAACACTCGCAACTCCTGAGTTCCGACTAATTCCGCTCCATAACTTTCGGCGGCTGCTAACAGCAACTCCAGCCGATAGCTGCTCGACCAATCATCGGCATCTTGAAATAAATAAGCATCATAACTTGTTTGACAAATCACCTGTTGAATTAAGCGGTAAGGGCCGACATTCAAAGCTGAAGCTAATAAAGTCACACCCGGAAAGTCTCGCACGATATCTACAGGCGGCACATCCGAACCATCATCAATAACTACAATACCGTCCAGAGGTCTAGTTTGAGTTACCAGAGACTGCAAGCAGCGATGGAGAAACTGTTCGCAGCGATAATGGGGAATCACAGCCAGCACGCGAGATTTGCTAGTAATTAGATCGCGATTTCGAGAATATTTGATGTTTTCTTTAGGGAGATTTGTGCAGATATAGCTGTTATTTATCTCTGAACCTTTCCATAGATAATCAGCTTGTATTTGATAATTACCCCACTCTAAAATAGCAGTATTTTCCCGAGCAGAAGCCCAAGAAAAAGCGATGTTTTGCCGTTCTAATTCCCCAGCAACTGCTAACAAATTCCAACGATTTATTTCTAACTGCGGTAGTGCCGCTTTTACCAAAAAAGTTGATGCCATCCAAGCTAAGGTAACGACAGGATATTGTCGGGCAGTTTCTAGGGGAAACTCCATCCTGGGCGGTAAGAATGCCAGTGCAGTATTTGCTAGTTGAGGTAGCAAAAAATTTAATTGTGTATTTGCTGGTAAAATAGCTGTGACTTCTGTATTAATTGTATTTAAAAGTTGCAAACAGGATGTAAAATAAACCGTGTTATCCAAGTTTGAGGGATTGAATCTCATTACCTGTTTTAAGTCATAGGCTTGTTTGTGAAAAGTGGCTCTCGCCTCTATTTCCCAGTCAGGATTGCTGTTTCCCAGTATAATTAGAGTTAAACTTATCATTAGGTGCGATCGCAAATTATAGATTGTTTGTAATTCATCTCTCGCGCTAATCTTTCAAATCCAGAAGCCCGCATATCCGGCGGTGCCGACGCAATTAAACACTGATAGGCTAATTCCCCTTCTCCCCGCGCTAACAAAAGTTTGGCTAATTTTAACAATAGCGGTATCCAAGGTATTGGATCGAGAACTCCATCAGGTAAGCTGCGGTCAATTAACCCAGCATTATTGGAAATTTTATTTAACCATTCTATAGGATTAATGTCAGTTTCCCACAGCAGTTTAGCATATCCTTGTTCCAGTTCTACTCGCGCTACCTCTGTCAGTAAAGTTGCTGTTGCTTGTAACTGAGATAATGCAATTGTAGCTGATTCGCGATCGCGATAGCCCGTAATTGCTTGTCGCCAAGTTAACCAAGCGTCTAAAAAACTGTCGCCTGTTGGGCTGCGGTATTTGCTACTGAGTGCGATGGCTTTTCCACTCGCTAACTCGCACCAATATCCTAAAATTTGGATTTGAAATCTGTCAGCCCAAAAATTCAAATCTCCGATTAAAACAGCTAAAATTGGTTTCCAGGCTATCGCTAGAGTTGGATTGGCTTTTTTGGCTTTACTTGCTGCTAAATTGAAGGCTGCTAACAAGTGCTGAATGTTAAATACATCAAGCTTACCAGTCTCGGGTAAATTAGTATTTTCCCAGATAGATGCAGCGGTGCTATTTTCAAATCCTAAACTGGGAATTAGTAAATCTACCATCGCCGGATATTCCCGGCAATTCATCTCGGCTAAGCGCTTCTGGGCGTGGCGGTATATCTGCTGCCTTTTTTGGCTATCGGTTAAAAAGCTACAGGCAAACAGCAATACCCGTACCGCCATCAATTCTACGGGCAGTTCCCGATAAGTTGAACGCAGCAAAAGCCGTTCGATAGATGCAGCAGCCACCGGGGATATCCCCGAACTTACCATCATTTTCTGCTCAATTAAACTTTTTAACAATAAGGCAACTTCTCGGGCTTCTCCTAGGGGTAATAAACCCGATTCCAACCACTCGTTCCAAGATTTTTGTGTTACCCATTCGATCCATTCTAAAGCGCTACAGTTTTGTGGATTTTCCAGTTTACTCAAATCCGATGAATCTACAATTACTCTCCCTCGAACTTCTCCCCATAAATTTTCTAACCAAAGCTGTAAAGGTTGCAGTTCTAGAACTTTGTGCTGTTCGACTTGCAACCAAATATCTACTTGTTCTCGATCTTGCCTGACTATTTGATAGTTAAGAATCCCGTCAAACTCGGGCAAATAGATTTCCCCAGGATATTTTAAGCCTTGCTGCGTCTCGATTTGTTCTTGACTGCGGCCGAGAATTTTTGCTGTTAATCCCGAACGCCCGCAAGGACAAACATCAGGATTTAATTGAATGCGGTCGCCGCACTGATAGCGAACCAAAGGCATGGTATGATTGTATAAATCTGTAGTGACTAATTCACCGTCAATAATTTCATACAAACATCGATCTATATCTAAATGCAGCCGCCCGCATTCAGGACAACTCAAACCCGAAATTCCTGTTTCTTGACAACCGTACTCGTTAATAATTGGAGCTTGAAACACCGCTCGCAGTAATTGTTCTTGGAATTCAAATAAAACCTCCCCGGTACAAATCACCCCTAAAACCGCAGGTATTGAATCTCCGAAAAGAGCAGCAGCCACTTCGCACAAACGACTGGGATAACCTCGAATGACAGCCGATTTGTTATGCAACAGTTTTGCCAAATTTTGCAGGAAATCCGGCGCGATATTTCCAATCAATGAAATATCGTTAACTCGCAGCGGCTGCAAACGGCTAGCAAGATTAATAATGGGGACTTGTTCGTCAATTCCCCACCAAGCTAAAGCACGTTTTCTTGCCAACAAACGTGCTTCATTCCACTCATTTCCGGCAAAGTATGTAAAAGATTGACCGGAAGTTCCGCTAGTCATTCCTCGGTAAACTACATCCTCAACATTCGCCAGAAATAACCCGGGATTTTGCCGGACTGTTTGTTTGTCAACGGGCTGCAAGTTAGCAAAAGCTGTTTGCCAGTGGGGGACAAGTTGTGGGAAATCCGACTGGAAATCAATTAGTCCAGCTTGCAAAAAGCGGTGGTAATTTCCTGGGACTGCTGCCGCAACTTGTAAAACTCGTTTTAATTTGATGGCCGTTTGAGCGCTCAATTTTGTCATAAGCTGTCGCCAAGCAAACCAGGATTATTATTTCGGTATAAATCCCAAAGTAACAAGTTTTTTAAACGACCTATTTTTCGTATAAAAACTGGTTTTTAGGTCAAATATCAAAATTTAGCGTTATTTTTGAGAGTCTTTGCTGGCGATTCTATCAGCTATTTGCAGCCAATCTTCATGAATCAAAACTTGCCCTTTTTGCGAGAGTCCTTTTAATTCGCTCCGCTGTATTTTCAGGGGTTTTTCGCAAAAATTGCCCAAAGGTTTGAGATAAGCTCTATTTACCCAGCCAACTCGGAAATCAGGCGCATTTGCAAACTGCCCTCCACTCAGATTTTGAGGGCTAGGACTATATTCACCGCCAATCTT
>NZ_JAUBRK010000171.1:0-1495 GCF_036701825.1 Microcoleus sp. MOSTC5
ATGAATCCTCAACATTTGAGAAATTGGTTTGCTAATTGTTGCTACTGTACCTCATAACAGCGGGAACCGCTGTAAGTGGCGTTGCCCCCTACGCCCTCGACCCGAACAACGCAGATCGCCTCTGGGAGGAATCGTTGCGCCTGTTCGCCTGACCGGTGTTTTTGAACAAGAGTTCATAACACCCTCTATGCCGCTTGAAAACTGGTCTATCACTTAAAAGGAAAACTCAAAACTATGAATTCACTAGCAGATCAAACCACCAGTAATGCTGACGAGTCGGTAATCTGTGCTTTCCATCGCCAGATGATTGATGCTTGGAATCGAGGTAGCGGCGAAGGCTTCGCTGCCCCGTTCAGCGAAACTGCCGATTTCATTACGTTCGAGGGCACGCATCTCAAGGGTCGAAAAGAAATCGCTGCATTTCATCAGCAAGCGTTCGACACGGTTGTCAAAGGAACACGCCTGGAGGGTGAGGTGGATTTTGTTCGCTTCGTGAACTCGCAACTCGCGCTCATGCTCGTAGTTATCAGGGTAATACTGCCCGGACAAACCGAAACTTCACCGTCACGAGATTCGCTGCCGCTATACGTCGTAACCAAAGGCGACGAAGGTTGGCAGATCGAAGGGTTGCTCAATACCCGGAAGTTAACGCTAGAACGTCAATTCTTTTTAGACGACTTTGACTCACTGAGCGCAGAGGCTCAACGTCAAGTGACCGACCTCGTTTCAGGTCTCAAGCAGCGTCATTAAGCAGATCGGGACTGAATGACAAGCAGTTACAGGAATTTGTGACCAACCAAGCTAAAACGATCCCTCTGGGAAGAGTCGGTACACCCGATGAGATTACCAAAGCTGTTGTTTTTCTGGCTTCAGACAACAGCAACTTTGTAAACGGCATCGAGATGTTTGTCGATGGCAGTATGGCACAGATTTGAAGTCTAAAACTTTGGAGTTAACGATGAAACTCATCTCTGTCAACGTCGGACTTCCGCGTGAAGTGACCTGGAAAGGAAAAACCGTTAGCACTGGAATTTTCAAAGAGCCAGTCAGCAAACGGGTGATGGTAAGATCGCTCAATTTAGACGGTGATGGACAGGCTGATCTCACCGTTCATGGCGGATTAGACAAAGCCATATATGTCTATCCGTTCGAGCATTATGATTACTGGCAAAGTGAATTGCCTGATACAGAGTTCCCGCCAGGTATCTTTGGCGAAAATTTCACGAGCGCTGGGCTGAGAGAAGAGGACGTGAACATTGGCGATCGCTTTCACATCGGCACTGTAAAACTGATGGTGACACAACCTCGCCTACCTTGCTACAAACTGGGGATTCGGTTTGGACGAGCGGATATGGTTAAACGATTTCTCGCAAGTCGTCGAACCGGATTTTACTTCCGTGTTTTGCAAGAGGGCGAAGGGGAGCATCCCGGTTTTGCAAAAGCCTCAAATAGCCAAGAGGTCATTGAGGTAAGCACAACGAAGTTTTAGCATTTG